>NZ_CALFQK010000025.1:0-40341 GCF_937921195.1 uncultured Salinicola sp. | reverse complement strand
CTCCCACAGTCGCGCATTCAGCGTCGCCTGATCCGGTGCGACATCGATCGTGGCATTGGCCTGGACGTGGAGCTGATGTGGCGTCTTGTCGGCGAGCGCCGGCGTGGCCAGGGCAATGGTCGCCACGACCCCGGCGAGCCCGAGGCCCAGGTTCCGGGCCAGGCTTCTGCCACGGGATGCGGCGTGAGAGTGAGCTGAACGATTGATCAGAGCGTCGTGAGACATGGCACTTCCTCTATCGAAAAACGCGTGTCGCGCAAGATGTGGGCGCTGTATGGACGCCTCAGGCGTCCTTCGGTTCCCATGCTATGCTCGCCGGCACCTTTAGCCCAACTCGCAGAACCGATGATGCGCTCTCTTTCCCCATTGCTGGACGCCGTGATGTCGCAGGTGCCGTGGCGGCCGGTAATCGCCGCCGTCGGTGCGGCGCTGCTGCCGCTGCACGCCATGGCGGAGGTCGACGCCATCAGCGTCGAGGACGACAGCGGCCGCACCGTCACCCTGTCCCGGCCCGCCGAGCGCATCGTCGCGCTGGCGCCGCACCTGGTGGAGATGAGCTATGCCGTCGACGCCGGCGGGCAGTTGGTCGGGGCCATCGAGGGGAGCGACTACCCGCCGGCGGCGGCACATATCGATCGGGTCGGCAGCTACCGTGGTATCCCCATCGAACTGGTCGTCGCCAAACGGCCGGATCTGGTGCTGGTCTGGGGCAGCGGCACGCCGGCATCGCTGATCGAGCAGCTCGAGCGCCTGGAGATTCCCGTCTATCGCAGTGAACCGAGAAAGCTCGATCAGATCGCGGACGACCTGCGCGATATCGGCCGGCTCAGCGGCCATGACGTCGCCGGGGAGAAGGCGGCCTCGCGGTTCGAGCGGGCGCTGCAACGCAGCTCACAGACGCTGTCACCAGAGCCGCGGGTCTTCTACCAGTTGGGGCAGTCGCCGTTGACCACGCTGGCCGGCGGCCAGATCGTGACCCAGATCATTCGTCACTGCGGCGGCGAGCCGCTATTCGAGGAGGCACCCGTACTGGTGCCGCAGATTGGCTGGGAATCGCTGCTCGAGGCGCAGCCGGAGGTCATCCTGGCAGCCGGTGCCGACGACCGCTGGAAAGCGTTCTGGGCACACCACGATGAATTGCCGGCGGTGCGCGACGGCGCGCTCTACACCGTCGATCGAGACGCCATCAGCCGGCCCGGACCGCGCATGATCCAGGCGGTGCGGGAGGTATGTCAGGCACTGGCCGATGCGCATCGCAAGGTGAAGGGGGCGCCTGATCGAGCGCCGCCGTTGTCAGGCTGAGTCTCAGTAGTCGATGCCGCGGCGCGCTTGAATCCCGGCATCGAAGGCGTGCCTGGTGTCTTGCATTTCGGTGACCGTGTCCGCCATCTCCACCAGCTCGCGATGGGCATTGCGCCCGGTGACGATGACGCTCTGCTCCGGCGGGCGATCGGCGATGGCGCGCTTGACCGTGTCGATGTCGAGGTAGCCGAACTTGAGCATGTAGGTGATCTCGTCGAGCACCACCAGGTAGAGCTCGGGATCGGCGAGCAGGCGCTCGGCTTCCCGCCAGACCTCGAGGCAGGCGGCGGTGTCGCTGTCGCGGTTCTGGGTATCCCAGGTGAAGCCCGTGGCCATGACGTGGACCTCGAGCTGGGGATCCTCGATCAGCCGCTCGCGCTCGCCGCACTCCCACAGCCCCTTGATGAACTGGATCACGCCGACACGGTAGCCGTAGCCCAGCGCCCGGGTCACCGTGCCCCACGCCGCCGTGGTCTTGCCCTTGCCGTTGCCGGTGAAGACCAGCAGCAGGCCCCGCTGCTCGGTAGCGGCGGCGACCTTCTCGTCGACGTGGGTCTTGAGCTTCTGCATGGCTTGCTGGTGACGCTGCTGGCGATCGTTCATGGGGACTCCGGTTGATGGCGATCGGGGGGGCTTGGCGGCGGCGGACTCACGGCCTGGGCAGCGGATATCCCAGGGCGCTGGCGATCTCTTCGGCGTGGTCATTTACCCAGGTCGAAGAAATGGGGCCCCAGTCACGGATCACGTAGCGCCCGATCTGATGGCGCTCTCCCTGGGCCTGCTCGAACTCGCAGTGGATGTCGAGCTCGGCGAGCGCGGCGAGGGTATCCTGAGCGGTGCGGCGTGGCATGCCACTGAGCTCGACGATGGCCGGCACGCTGACGGCGAGACCGGCGTCGATCAGGAGGGCGACGTAAAGTCGTCGATAGAAGCTGGTTCGGGTCTTGCTCAGTGGCATGCGTCGACTCGTCACTCGGGGATTTTGTCAGATGCTACGCCAACGCCTCCCGTTCGACGACCGCCGACTCGCCTCAAGCGGCCATGGCCTCCAGCATCAGCCCGCGGTAGTCGATCAGCCACGTGACGAATCGGTCGATACCCTGCTCGAGGGAAACCCGGGGGGTATAGTCGATGACCGACCTCAGCTTGTGGGTATCCGCCCAGGTCCGCTCGACGTCACCTGGCTGCATCTGCTTGAAATGCCGCGTGGCGGTGGTCCCCAGGCGTCGTTCCAGCGTATCGACGAAGTCGAGCAGGGCGATCGGCTTGCCGCGACCCAGGTTGTAGATCTCATGGGGCGCGGAGCGGTCGGCATCGGGCCGGGGTGCGTGGGGCAGCAACCGCAAGATGCACTCGACCACGTCGTCGATGTAGGTAAAGTCCCTCGCCATGCGACCGTGATTGAAGATGTCGATGGGCTCTCCACGCAGCAGGTTCGCCGCGAACAGGCAGGGTGCCATGTCCGGGCGTCCCCACGGGCCGTAGACCGTGAAGAATCGCATCCCGGTGGCGGGCAGTCGATGCAGGTCGGCGTAGCTGTAGGCCATCATCTCGTTGGCGCGCTTGGTCGCGGCGTAGATCGACGCGGGCTGGTCCACCGGATCGGTTTCCCGGAACGGGAGCGTCTTCTGGCGCCCGTAGACCGAGCTGGAGGAGGCGTAGAGTAGATGCTCGATGTCGTGTCGCTTGCACACGTCGAGCAGGTTGAGAAATCCCGTCAGGTTGCTGCGACCGTACTCGTGGGGATGCTCCACGGAGTGGCGCACGCCGGCCTGCGCCGCGAGATTGATGACATGGGTGAAGCGCTCGCGCGCGAAAAGCGTCTCCAGCGCGTCGAGATCCGCGATATCCACGCGGTGGAAAGGAATGCCCGACAACTGTTCCCTGCGTGCCTGTTTGAGTGACACGGCGTAATAGTCGTTGAGGTTGTCCAGCGCGACGACGCTGTGACCCTCGCGAGCGAGGCGGTCGGCGAGGTGAAAGCCGATGAATCCGGCCGCGCCGGTGACGAGAATTTTCATGCTGGTCCCTGTATTGAAAGAATCTTCACCGCTCGGGCCGGTGAATCTCTGGTGAATGTTACCAGTTGCAAGCGGACAGCCGGGGACTAAATGACAGTGCGGTGACGGGCACGACATCCAGCTTCCCACCGCGATAATCGAACACGTGGGCGGCGCTATCCTGGGCGATCAGCGGTCGCAGATCGCGATCTCGACCCACCACCCATCCCGACGGCGCCTGGCTGCGGAACCGACAGAGATCGGCCGGGTCGCCGGACAGCGTGACGAGCGGCTTTTTCAGGCGTCCGGCGAACTGGAAGGTGGCCTGATAGTTGTCGCCATCGAAGGCTACCGGGACACCGGCGGCTTCCAGTCTGGCCAGTAACTTGCCCGGGGCGTCGATGTCATAGCGGCTCCACAGCGGGGCCAGCATCAGCTGTGCCGTTATCAACACGGCGACAGCCGTGCCGAGAGAGAGGCCGCGGATTGTCTGCGCAGCGCCGTGCCAGCGTTGCCGCCACACGATGGCGGCGAAGGCGAGTAGCGCGAGGGCGCCGAACGGCGAAATCATCGAGCCGACGGCCTCGTCGCGGCCGAACCCCGCCAGGCCGAGCGCTGTCAGGCCCAGGAGTGCCATCGCCACCGCGGCCGCCCGTGGCCGGAACGGCCTGCGAGGATCGACCTGGCCCAGCCGGTCCATGACCAGCAGTGCCAGCGCGGGCAGCAACGGCATCAGGTAGTGGATCTGCTTGCCACTGATCATGGAGAAGATCAGCAGCGGCGCGATCAACCAGATCCAGGCCAGTCGCTGATGGCGATGCTTCGGGAGGCGTGGCCATCCGGCCGGCCACAGCAGCCAAGGGAAGGTCAGCAGAGGCAGCCATGGCAGGTACCACCAGGTCGGGCGCGCATGGGCCATGGCATGCTGCAGGCGATCGACACTCTGGCCCCAGAGCAGGTCCCGGGCGTAGTCGGCGCCGCCCAGCCAGGCGGCGGGCAGTGCCCAGGCCAGCAGCATCGAGCACCCTAGCGCCATGGCGAAGGCCAGGCGCCGCCGACCGGGTCCGCCCAACGGCGAAGCGCGCCAGAGCGGGATCGACAGTAGAATCGGCGCCAGTGTCACGAAGGCCGCCGGCCCCTTGGCCAGCAGCGCCAATCCCAGCCATAGTCCGCTGACGGTAGCCTTGCGCGAGGTAAACTGACCCGCGATCAGTGGCGAGATGGCACCCAGCAGGCAGGCACTCAGCAGCACGTCGAACATCAGCGCGCCGGCGTAGAGATTCCACATCAGCATGGCGGCGAGCACCATCGGCGCCAGTCGGGCCTGACTGCCGGCGTAACCCAACCGGCGCGCTATTCGATAGAGATGGATCATCGCGACCAGCGAGGCCAGGGGCGATATCGACCTGGGCCACCAGTCGCTGACACCGAACAGGGTCCAACCCGACTGGATCAGCCAGAACAGCAGCGGCGGCTTGTCGGCGTAGGCTGCGCCATTCATGAGCGGAAGCCAGGCGGAGTGGGCCTGCCACATCTCCCAGGCGACCGAGACGTAACGGGTCTCGTCGATCGGCAGCAGCGGTCTGGCCAGCGCGCAGACGAGTGACAGGGTCCACAGCAGGACGATGACGATGACGTCCCGGTGGCTGGCCTCCAGTCGTCGCGGGTAGGACGAGTGGGAAGATTTCTGGGTAATGATCACGCGATGGGTCCCGACATGGCTGTGAGCCGCTACTGTGGCGCCGGTGTCTTAACGAAACATTATCCTGCAAGGAAGACGGTCGGCATCGGGCCTGGCAACCTGGCGCCATGATCATGAGGGCGCGATGCGATAAGAAATCGTTAAGGTAGGTGTGTCTCAATGACGCTGTACGGATGGGATTTCACGGATCTCGATGGATGAACCAGGACGGAAACCGCAATGCGCGTTTTGTTGGTGGAAGACGATCCCCTGCTGGGTGACGGCATCCGAACGGCCCTGATCCGGGAGGGCTATGTCGTCGATTGGCTGATGAAAGGTCGCGATGCGCTGGAAGCGGTGCGGGTCGAACCCTTTTCGTTGGTGATACTCGACCTGGGGCTGCCGGACATCGATGGGCTGGCGGTGCTGAAGGAGATGCGCCGCCACTATCCGATACCGGTCCTGATTCTGACCGCCCGCGATGCCGTCGAGCAGCGTATTCAGGGGCTGGACGCGGGCGCCGACGACTACGTGCTCAAGCCGTTCGACCTGCAGGAACTGCTGGCGCGGATGCGGGTCGTGACCCGGCGCGCCGAGGGGCGTTCGACCCAGTTGCTCTCGATTGGACAGTTGATCATCGACGAATCGCAGCACGAGGTCAGCTGGCGAGGCGATACGATCGCTCTGGGGCGTCGTGAATTCGCGCTACTGCTCGAGCTGGCCCGAAACAGCGACAAGGTGATGTCCCGGCCCAAGCTGGAAAGTCTGCTCTATGGTTGGGGCGAGGAGGTCGGCTCCAACGCGCTGGAAGTTCACGTCCACCACCTGCGGCGCAAGCTCGACAAGCATCTGATCACCACCGTGAGAGGCATCGGTTATCGTCTGGATAGCCGCGTGGCATGACATCGATTCGCCGTTATCTCAATTTCACCCTCGCTGGCGTGCTGATCCTGGTCATGGCCCTGGCCGTGACCGCCGCCTACCTGATCACCCGACACGAGATGGAAGAGATATTCGACGCCCAGTTGAGCCTGCAGGCGCGCGTGGTGTCGGCACTCGTCGATACCGACACCACGCCGCGAACGTACTCGGCGATCGCGGAGCAGCTCTCGCAGCCTGGCCATTTCGCCCGCTGGTATGGCCAGACCGGCAGCCTCATCGACAAGATCGGCAATCCGAAACGCTACATTCACGAAGAGGGCATGCTGTCGCTGGGCTTCTGGGATGCCGAGCATCGACCGATTCTGATGGGGCCTCGCTGGCACGGGGAGGAGGCCTTTCCGGCGCCGAGTGAGACAGGATATCGCTGGCAGCGCTTCGACGGCCACCGCTGGCGAGTATTCAGCATGCCGATCGAGGGCGGACGCTGGCTGAGCGTCGGGCTGCGGGAAGCGTTTCAGGACGAGCTCTCCAACAAGGTTGCACTCGGCAATTTCGTGCCGCTGCTGTTGGCGTTGCCGATTCTGATCTGGCTGACCGCGCGGCTGATCCGGCGCGGCCTGGCGCCGATCGGGCATCTGTCCAGCCAGGTACAGACCCGGGACGAAAAGGACCTCAGCCCAATTCGGGTGGCGGTGCCCCGGGAGTTGCAGACCCTGCGCGGTGCGCTCAACGACTTCATCGATCGACTCGGCCAGACGCTGGAGCGCGAGCGACGCTTTACCGCGGACGCCGCGCATGAGTTGAGAACACCGCTGGCGGCGATGAAGATTCACCTGGACAACGCCCGCTTCGGCGAACCCAGCGCACTGGACAAGGCCTACAGCGGCATCGAACGATTGCAGCGCGTGGTCGAACAGCTGCTGCTGCTGGCCCGGCTCGATATCCATCAGGAGCGACCGGCTCCGGAGCCGGTCTCGCTGTCGGCGCTGGTGATGGACCTGGCTGCCGACCTGTGGCCGCTGGCCGAATCCCAGCAGCAGGAACTGGAGATCGTCGAGGGCGACCCCGTCAGCGTGACGGGCAACGCCACCGAGCTGGGAATCCTGATCCGCAACCTGATGGACAACGCACTGCGCTACACCCCATCGGGCGGTCGGGTTGTCGTGACCATGGGGATCGACGAGCAGCGCCCGTGGCTGAGCATCGCCGACTCCGGACCGGGAATCCCCGAATCGATGCTGGAAGCCGTGACTCAACGCTTCCAGCGGGCCTCCGATCAGCGCATCAGCGGCAGCGGTCTGGGCTTGTCGATCGCCGTCGAGATCGCCGAGCGCCAGCGCTTGAGCCTCTCTCTCGCCAACCGCGACGGTGGCGGGCTGGCGGTGCGGCTGGATTGGCTGGACGCCGTCGTTTGATTCGCCGTCACGATGCAGCGTGTCATGGCATTCTCGCTGTCGCTTTTCTCATACGCGAGGCGCGCTGCCGGTGTCGTCCGGCAGCGTAGTGGGCGCCACGAATAGCGGTGCCGCGTCGGCATTGCCCTGGCACCGACCGACCGCGGCTGCCGGGACGAGCCACCAGTCGTCCCCATTCTGAATGCCCATGTCATGAATCCGCGCGCGGTCGATGCAGGCGTAGTCCTCGGCCTGGCGCCTCATCGCCAACATCCAGCGGTCATCTTCCTGCTGCAGCCATGCAAAAGCGCGCACAAACTGTTGTCGAGCGGGCGTCTTGTCGCCGAATTGAACACTGGGTTGGCGCGACTGGAGCAGGAACTCCTCGTCGAAGTCCGGCATCGCCAGCCAGGCGTCGGTGCCGGTGATCGCCTCGACCCGGGCCATCATGTCACGTGGCGAGCGGGCGTGATCCTGGAGCGCGTAGCCCCAGGTCGACCAGCTCACCCAGAACACCACCAGCCAGAGGGTCAGCGCCCAGAGTCCGCGACGAGGGCGCAGGACGACCAGCAGTCCGGCCGCGATGGCACCGATCACGATCCACCAGCTCCACGGGGACACGGCGTGACGCTCGGCGACCTTGGCCAGCGCGGGCAGGCCGGCGGCGCCGAGCACACCCGCGGCCAACAGCACACCGCCCAGCAGCGCCAGCAGGCCGAAACCCAGCCAGTGCAGACGCTTTCTGGTGACCAGCCCCGGCAGCAGTGGAGCCAGTGCCAACACCAGCAGGGGCAAGGTCGGCAGCATGTAGACGCCGCGCTTGCCGGGCGAGAGGGAGAAGAAGGTGACGATCAGCACGACCGAACTGAGTGGCAGCAGGATTCGCGGATCGGACCGCCGCAGCCGGCGCCACCAGGCGGGCAGTGCCCACGGAAACGCCAGGATCAACGGCATCCACGCCCAGGGCAGTACGCTCACCAGATAGTAGTACCAGGGTTCGAGATGGGCCCAGGAGTCGGCGTACCGCTGGCCGGTCTGCTTGAACAGGATGTTGTCCCGGTAGGCCGCCAGTGAAGGGTCGTCCCCCCAGGTCGACATGACGATCATCGGCACGGCCCAGGCGGCGATGCACAGCACCATGGCAGCGATGCCCCGGACCGCATCCTTGAGCGTGATGGGTGTGACCCTTGGGCGGGAATGTCCGGAACAGGTCATCCACAGCCAGGCTGGGAGCAGCGTCAATGGCAGGATACCGACGCCCTTGGTGATGATGCCCAGTCCCATTGCCACCCAGCCCACCAGCCACCAGCGCCGGGCCGGCCCCAGCAGTGCGTGGCGCAGCAGGCCATAGGTGGCGAGGGTGGTGCAGAAGGTCAGCATCATGTCGATCTGGGCGGTCTTGGCCTGCAGCACGAACTGGACCGCGCTCACTAGCGCCAGTCCCGACATCAGCGCGATGCGCCGACCGTACAGCCGACGACACAGATCCACCGTCAACAGCAGGGTGCCGATGCTGGCGAGGGTGGTGGGAATCAGGAAACCCCAGCGCACGGAGCCGGTCAGCCAGATGCTCAGCGCCGATGCCCACATGAACAGCGGCGGCTTGTCGGGATAGAGCTCGCCGCCACGGTGCGGAAACCAGAACTGCCCGGTGCGCAGCATCTCCAGCGCGTTGAGCGCGAAACGCGGTTCATCGGCCGGCCAGGGGTCGCGCAGGCCGATACCGAGGCCCAGCAGCACGATGGCGAAAAGCAGCAACAGCAGCCAGGCACGACGATAGTGGGCCTGCGAGGGATCGGACAGGAAGCGCCGCATGAGCGAGGTCTCGTTCAGGAATTCGAGGGAGTTTCCGGGACGCTAGCCTGGTGCTTTTCCCGCCGGATCAGCATCAGATTGCGCACGTAGATGACCAGGCCGGCCCCCTGGCCGGCGATGAACACCGGGTCGCGGCGGTAGATCGCGTAGGCCAGCAGCGTGGCACCGCCGCCGAGGCTGAAGAACCAGAAGGCGACGGGGATGATGCTGCGCCTGGCGCGCTCGCTGGCGAGCCACTGGATGATGAAGCGGGCCGAAAACAGGGCCTGCCCGATGAAGCCGATGGTCACCCATACCCACTCCTGGCTCATGATGTCGCCTCCTCGCCATCGGGGCGCCGTTGACCGGCCGTTGCATCGCCGCTCGGCGTCGTCATCGCCTCCGGCAGCTCGACGCAGGCCGCCGGCAGCCGGCTACGTCGGCGCAACCACATCACCCCGACCATATCCACCAGCCCGACCCACAGCCGGTTGTTCAGCCCGTAGTGCGATTCCCCGGCTCCCCGTGGGCGATGGTTGACCGGGACGGAGACGCACCTGCCGCCCTGGGCGCGTATCAGTGCCGGCAGGAAGCGGTGCATATGATCGAAATAGGGGAGCGACACGAAGGCGTCGCGACGCACCACCTTCAATCCGCAACCGGTATCCGGCGTGGCATCGTTCAACAACGCCGAGCGTACGCGATTGGCGATCCTGGACGAGACGCGCTTGATCCAGTCGTCGCGACGATTGATGCGATGACCCGCGACCAGCGCCACATCTCCACGCCGAGCGCGCTCGAACAGCCTGGGCAGGTCGGCCGGATCGTTCTGGCCGTCGCCGTCGAGCATGCCGAGCCAGACGCCTCGCGCGGCCCTGGCTGCCTGCCAGACGGAGGTGCTTTGCCCCGCACTCAGCGCATGGCGCATCGGACGCAGGCGGGGGGACCGCGCCGCGCGTCGTTCCAGCAGATCCCAGGTGCCGTCGGTCGAGGCGTCGTCGACCACGATCACTTCGTGGTCGATATCGGCCAGCGCCCGCTCGATCTCGTCGAGCAGGCCGGGTAGATTGCCGGCCTCGTCCTTGGCCGGTATCAGGATCGAGAGCAGGGGGGAGTGAAGTGGTGAGCGCATTGATGGTAATTCCCTGGCGAGCTGACCGGCTGCCTGGGCGCTCGACATCACCCGTCTCGCAGGATGTGTGGCCCAGGCAGTTCCGGTCTGGCTCGATTGATCGTGTCGCGGAGCGCGCGAGCGGAGTTCCGCCATGGTCGCGAGCCAGACTTAAAGGAATCTTAAGCGATAGTCGCGGGGAGGACATTCCAACCAAGGGCGTCCTCCGCGTGGTGGCCGATGCTCGAGAATCAGCCGAACAGGTCCTGCTGGGCGTGAGGCGCACGGAAGCGGGTGGTATCGAGCCCCATGTCCGCCCGTTGTCCCATTCCCAGCCGCTTCGCGGCACGGCGGAAGCGTTGGCCGATCATGTCCACGAACAGGCCGTCGCCACGCATGCGATGGCCGAAGCGGCTGTCGTTGCTTTGGCCCCCGCGGGATTGGCGAATCAGGCTCATCACCTTGCCCGCGCGCTCCGGATAGTGCTCCTCCAGCCAGGCCTCGAACAGCGGCGCCACCTCGCGCGGCAGGCGGAGTAGCGTCCAGTTGGCGGTTCGGGCGCCGGCATCGGCGGCCCGGGCCAGGAGCGTCTCGATTTCGCTGTCGTTGATGGCGGGTATCACCGGCGCCACCAGCACGCCGACCGGCACTCCGGCCTGGTGCAGGTCCCTGATGACCTTGAGGCGCGCCGCGGGTGAGGCGGTGCGCGGCTCCAGGGTGCGTTTCAACTCGTTGTCGAGCGAGGTGAGGCTGACGAAGACGCGTACCAGGCGCTGGCGGGCCATCTCGGCCAGCAGTTCCCGGTCGCGCAGGATCAGTGCGCTCTTGGTCACCAGCGTGACCGGGTGGCGACACGCCAGCAGCAGCTCCAGCAGCGAGCGCGTCGTACCGTGCTTGGCCTCGATCGGCTGATAGCAGTCGGTGTTGCCGGAGAGATTGATGGGCCGGCAGGCGTAGCCGGGCTTGCACAGCTCCTCGCGGAGCCGGTCCGCCATGCCGGTCTTGGCGATCAGTCGGTTCTCGAAATCGATCCCGGGAGAGAGATCCCAGTAGGCGTGGCTGGGCCGGGCGTAGCAGTAGATGCAGCCGTGCTCGCAGCCGCGATAGGGATTGAGCGAGCGATCGAAGCCCAGATCCGGCGATTGATTCCAGGAGAGCGCCGTACGGGGAGCCTCGAACTGGACCTGGGTGGCGATCCGGGGCGGCAGCTCCTCCTGCCACCAGCCGTCGTCTTCCCGGGTGCTGTGGGTGGGCTGGAAACGGTTGTCGGGATTGTAGGTCGCACCGCGGCCTTTCATGGGGCGGTAGGCCTGGAGGGAGACGTCATGCCAGCGACTCCTGTGAAAGCTGTCTATATATACAGTATCACTGGGAACGACGAGAGAGAAAGCTGTTTAAAGAGGGAAGAGGGAAGAGGGAAGAGGGAAGAGGGAAGAGGGAAGAGGGAAGAGGCAGCGGCGCCGGGGAGTCGGCGCCGCTGAATGCGAAAGGCAGTCAGAAGCTGAGCTTCACGCCAGCCTCCAGGTAGCGGTCGTCGGTGTTGTAACCGTTCGCCAGTTGGTAATCCTTGTCGAGGGCATTGGCCAATTTGGCCATCAACTCGACATCCGCTGCGACCTGCCAGGAGGTACGCAGATCGATCACCCCGTAGCCGGCCGTGGTGGTGTCGCCGTAGGGTGACGTGAACTGCACGTCGCGACGGTCGCCTGCAGCGCGCAGGGTGGCGCCGACGGACCAGCTCGCCAGGGCGTAGTCGGCATCCAGGCGCCCGAAGAGATGGGCACGACGCTGGAGTCGTTCGCCGGTCTCGCGGTTCTCCGGGTCCTGATAGGTGAGACTGGCGCGAAGATCGAGACCGCCATGCTCCCAGCCGCCACTCAGCTCGACGCCGCGAATCCTGGATTCGTTGACGTTATAGGGAACGAAAGTGGCTTCGTCGTAAGTGATCAGATCGTCGATCCGGCTCTCGAACGCCGTCACCCTGGCGTTCCACGCCTGCTGATCCACGGCCCAGAAGGCTTCCCATGTCTTGGACGTCTCGGCGTCCAGGTCAGGGTTGGTGCCGTAAGGGCCATAAAGATCAATCAGGTTTGGTGCCTTGAACGCGGTACCGTAGCTCAGCCCGATACGCTGGGCAGCGGTCAGGTGGTAGGCGTAGCCGACGTTGCCGGTGGTCTTGTCGCCGAAGCGCGAGTCGTCGTCGTAGCGCAGGGACCCCGTGAGCTCGTGGTCACCGTAGCGCCGCTGCATCGTGCCGTAGATGCCGTAGTTCTCCCGGCTGTCTTTCTGATAGCTCGAACCGCCGGCGTAGTCCTCGTAGTCGATTCGTTCCTCGCGGTAATCGACGCCGAGAGAGTCAACGCCATCGCGCCGCTTGAAGCGATGCTGGAGGCCGACCTCATTGCGATGCGACTCGATCGTGCTGTTGCGAACGCCATCGTGATGCTCGTCGCGCTGCTCGTCGAAGTGACCACCGGTGAGGATCATGTCCCAGTCGGTATCGAGCGAGACATCGAGTTGCGCACCGAAGGTCTGGAGATAACCTTCGCTTCTGCAGTCTGCTGAAGCCGGGAAAGAGCAGCTGTCGTAGTCGGCATCGAAGTCTTCGCGCATCGCGCTCAGGTTCAGGTCGACACGATCGTTGAAGCGGTGGGCCAGACCCAGCTGTCCGCCCGCGCGGCGAAAGCCGTCGCGCTCCCCGCTGGTGTCGGAAGCGGTGGCGTTGAAGCCGTCGCTGTCGCGATGGAAGAGCGTCGCGTTGAGACGCGTGTCGGCGTCTCCGGTGGAGACGTAGGCACTCTGCTTGGCAGTGCCATGTTCGCCAGCCCTGAGGTCGAGAGAGCCATGCGTGCCGTCGCCGCCGTTTCGAGTGAAGACCTGGATCACGCCGCCGATGGCGTCCGAGCCGTAGGTTGCAGCACGCGGGCCGCGCACGATCTCAATACGCTCGATCGCCTCGACCGGCAAGAACTCCAGGCTGGCGCCGCCGCTGGCCGCCGAGGCCACTCGCACGCCATCCACGAGCACCAGCGTGTGATCGGACTCGCTGCCACGCATGAACAGCGTCGTCAGTCCGCCTGGCGTTCCGGTCTGCACGACCTCGATGCCGGCGCGGTTCTGCAGCAGCTCGACCACGCTATCCGCCTGGCTGCACTCGATCTCGGCACGATCGATGATGGTGGTGCTGGCCAAGACGTCCGTCTGCGACTGCGGCAGGCGGTTGGCGGTGACCTGGACGTCGTCGAGCTGCTGTTGTCGTTGAGCCGGCGCCTGCTGGGCGTGGGCGGACAGCGCGGTCATGGCGACCGCGAGCGCGACACCCGAGGCGACGGCGTTCTTGTTGTAACGCATGTGATGTGATCCCCAACTGCGTGGCGTCACCGAGCACCGCCGTGACTTGGACGGTGGGATGGCGTTGAATCCTGACCAAGACGCAATGGGAGGACGGACGTGACGAGACCCGCCACAGGCGTCGGTTCGCTCGGGCAGGCAGGGTCGCCACTGGATGAGCCCTCCGCATCAACCAGTGAAGAGAAACGCGCCGGTCTCCGGACTCTCGCGCGACGACCCTCGGGTCATCCGACACACACGCCTTCCCACGATTCCGGACGTTCCCTTGAAGCGGATTCTTTCGAATCGATATCCGGTGGATCACAGTGGCTGGATGGCCTGGCGGCGCATCCTGGTGGTGTCTGACGCAACTACCGTTGCGGGGGCAGTGCGGGGTTCTCACCCGCTTCCCGTGCACACGTCTCTCGACGGGCCGGATTGTCGCAGCTTCCTCCCCACAAGTGAATTCAGGATCGGCATGCTGGCCGATGACATCCCGGGGGAGACGGGCGCAGCGGCCCGGGGCGAATCGCTACGGTGTCGGCGAGTCGGGTTCCTGGAGTACCAGTTCCACCCGGCGGTTGCTGGCGCGCCCGGCGGGGGTGTGGTTGCTGGCCAGGGGGTGGGTCGAGGCGTAGCCGATCGCCCGCAGCCGGTCGCCGTCGATCCCGGCCAGCCGCAGCACGCGTACCACCGCCGAGGCCCGCGCCGCCGACAGCTCCCAGTTGGAGGGGAAGCGCGATGTCGAGATCGGTACGCTGTCGGTATGGCCTTCGACCGAGATGGTGCCCTTGAATGCCTGAAGTGTCGGGATCAGTCGTTCGACCAGCTGTCGACCGTTGTCGCTCAGCCCCACGGCGCTGCTGTCGAAGAGCAGGTGATCCTGGATCCGCAGGTTGAATCCATGGGGGATCGCGGTTATCTCGACGCCGTCGATCTGTGGTAGCGCGGCGGCGGGCGTGGGATCGGGCAGGTCGAACAACGGCACGCTGAACACCATCGGGACCGTGGCCACCCTCTTCTCGGGAGCGGCGGCCGGGCCGGGCGAATAGAAGCCGGCATCGCTGGCCAGCGGCGCAGGCGCGAGCTGTCGCGGTGGGCGATAGAATTCACCGACGGTCGCCGCCGGGAGAGGGGCGGGCGGTCTTGTCGCGGGAATCTGTAGCGGCAGGGCCGTGACCGCGGGCGTTTCGAGGTCGCGATCGACGAGCTGGCCGCCGTAGAGCGCCAGCATCAGCACGAAGAACGTGATCAGCAGCATGAGCATGTCGAGGTAGCTCATCAGCCAGGAATCGCTCTCGCTGCTGCGTCCGGCGTCGTCGAAGGGGCCGTCGTCGAACAGCAGGTCGGAGAAGGGGCCGCCGGGGGAGATCGCGGCCAGGCTCATGCGGATTCGGCCGCGGCGTCGGCGGGCTGCGGGCGTCGCACATCGCGCATCTCGTCGCGGTGTTCGGCGCGGTAGGTGTTCAGCGCCTCCTCGATGAAAGCCGGCAGGCGACGCTTGCTGACCATCATGATTCCCTCGAGCAGCAGCGTCATGGCCATCAGCCGGGCCTCGGTGCGGCGTTCGAGCTTGACCGCGACCGGCTTGAACAGCAGGTTGGCCAGCAGAATGCCGTAGAAGGTCGACATCAGTGCCACCGCCAGACGCGGGCCGATCACCGCCAGGTCGCCGGCCTGGATCACCTCGAGCATGTTGATCAGCCCGACCAGCGTGCCCAGCATCCCGAACGCCGGCGCGTAGACCGCCATGGTGCGCAGGATCTGTGCCTCGGTGCGCTCCTTGGCCTTCACCCGCACCATGCGCCAGCGCAGCATTTCACGGATCTCCTCCTCGCGGGTATTGGCGATCACCATCTGTATGCCGGTACGCAGGAAGGGATTGGTCGTGCTTTCCAGCGCGCCTTCGATGGCGCGGATATTGCCACGGCTCCAGTGGCGCGACATTTCGATCAACTGCTCGAGATCGCTCTCCAGCTCGCTGGCCTGGGGCTCGCGTCGGAACACCACCGCGATCTGGCGGCACAGCCGCTGCATCTCCCGCAGCGGGTAGCTGATGAAGCTGGCCGCCAGCGTGCCGGTGAGCACGATCGCCAGCCCCGGCAGGTTGAAGAAGCTGCTTGGGGCCTGGGCGGTGAACAGCACGACGGTCGCCAGTAGCAGAGCACTGGCGATGATGCCGATGAGCGTGGATGGGTTCATGAACGGCTCGCGACCTGGAAAACGGGCATGGTGCCCATCTTATGCGCGATGAGGCGCGGCCAAAGGCCCTAATTGGCGGGTGTATCAGGCGCTTTTTGTATTCGACGCGCGTGCGGCGGCCCCTTCCGCGTGGAAGACGAAACGCGTGGGATCGTCACTGATCACGCCGTCGACACCCCAGTCCCAGAGCTTCTCGAAGGTGACCGGGTCGTTGGCGGTGTAGCAGAACAGCTTGATCTCCTCGTCGGCGATCTCCTGGGCCCGCTTGATCTTCAGCTTGCGCCAGTCCAGATGCAGGCTGTAAGCGGAAAGCCGCTCGGTCTCCAGCCACCAGCGCTTGGGGGCCTTGTCGTCGAGCACCCCGAGGCGCAGGCGGTCGGGATCGGATTCCAGTGCCCGCGCCGCCGTCAGGGCGTGGCGATCGAACGAGGAGACGATCAGCTTCTCCGCCGGCAGCGCTTCCAGGGTCGGTGGCAGGGCGGCCTGCACCAGTTCGATGGCATTACGGCCGCGGCAAACCTTGAGTTCCAGATTGAGGCCCATGTCGAGTCGCTTGATCAATGCCAGCATCGCTTCCAGGGTCGCCATGGCCTCGCCCCGATACTGCGCGCCGAACCAGCTGCCGGCATCCAGCTTGGCGGCACTCTCGGCATCCAGCTTCACCAGCTTGCCACGGCCATTGGAACAGCGCTTGAGACCGGCGTCGTGCCAGATCACGGGGGTACCGTCGCCAAGCAGCTGAACGTCCAGCTCGACCCACTGGCAGCCGGCGTCGTGCGCGGCCTGAACCGCTGCCAGGGTATTCTCGGGGGCGCGTGCGGACAGGCCGCGATGCGCGATGTAACGGGGGGCGTCGCTGGCTGGCGCGGTCACACTCTGAGTCATTGCGTCGAGGTCTCCGGCGACTACCGTCTGCGGCACTCGCCAACAATCCATGTTCAAGTGATAGAGAGCTCCCCTGTCGCGGCGCTGAGCATCGAAGCGCTACGGGTCACACCGGGGAAATGCAGGCGCGGCCATGGGACGCCGTGCCAAGGGTTGACCTTCGGCTACGCGGGGGCCGTCGTCAAGCTGAACCGTCGGAATGAGGACCGCAAACGTTCAAGCGTCCCAATGCCGGGGCTCAGGCGTGAAAACTAGCTCATGGAGATGACGATTGCGTGATCCCGTCACCGTTTGTCATATGAGAATGGTTATTGTTATTTTGTGCGTTTGCATATTGTTTGCAATAATGCGCCGCCATCCCCCGCGGCGAGTTGGCGCGGGGCGAGGGTTGAAAAAATAACGACGAGAAAATCGGCGAGAGGCGGATCATGCGGATGAACGGCGAGAGGGTATTACTGGGAACGTTGCTGATATCGGCGGGGTGGGGCGCGGCGGCGCAGGTCTTGGCGGCCGATGCCGCCTCCACCGCGGCGGACGTCTCGAACGAAACGATGGTCATCACGGCGACGCGCTCCGGTGCGGAGCGACAGGACTCGCCGCAGGTGATTCGCGTGATCACGCGCGAGGAGCTCGAACAGCAGCAGCGGATCACCTCTGACTCGTCGGAGATGCTCAGCAATCTGCTGCCGGACTATTCGCCCCCGCGCCAGAAAATGAGCGGCAGTGGCGAGACGCTGCGCGGACGGGCGCCGCTGGTCATGATCGACGGTATTCCGCAATCCAATCCGTTGCGCCCCACCGGGCGCGAGCTGCACACCATCGACTTCTCGATGATCGATCACATCGAGGTCATCAAGGGGGCGAACGCCACCAATGGCCTGGGCGCTGCCGGTGGCGTCATCAACCTGATCACCAAGCGACCCGAGCCGGGTTCGTTCAATCAGCACTTCGAAGCCGAGGTGACCACGCCGACGTCGGAGCTGAACGGGGACACCACCAGCTATCGCACCAACTACGGCGTCAGTGGCAACAAGGACGCCCTCGACTATCTCTTCTCGCTGAGCTACGAGGATCAGGGGCGCTACGTGGATGGGGATGGCGATCCCATCGGCGTCGACAATACCCAGGGCGATCTGATGGATTCCGACGCCTACGACGTGTTCGGCAAGGTCGCCTACTGGTTCGACGATGACCGCCGGCTGCAGCTCAGCGTCAATCACTATCGTCTCGAGGGGCAGAACCACTACGTCAGCGTCCCGGGCGATCGTGAAAACGGGGTGCCCACCACCTCGAAGCGTGACGAGCCGGAAGGGTCTGCGCCCTACAACAGGGTCTGGACCACCGGCGTTACCTGGGACGACTACGATCTGGCCGGCATGCACCTGAACGTGCTGGCGTTCTACCAGGACTACGAATCGCTGTTCGGGGCCACCAATTCCGGGTCGTTCCAGGATCCGAGCATCGCGCCGGTAGGCACGCTCTACGACCAGACCATGGCGGAGACGCAGAAGTACGGGCTCAAGACGTCGCTGACCAAGGATGGACTGTGGGACGACCGCATCAAGCTGACGCTGGGCCTCGACGTGATGCGCGACGAGACAGAGCAGTCCCTGTGGAGCACGGATCGAACCTACGTGCCCGAGATCCGGTACACCGATATCTCACCGTTCGTGCAGGTGGACTTCAGCCCGATCGAGTCGGTGACCCTCTCGGCCGGCGCGCGCCATGAGTATGCCAAGCTCGATATCGACAGTTACCGGACGGTAGCCGCCAACGGCGGGATCGATGTCGAGGGCGGCTCGCCCGACTTCGAGGAGACGCTCTACAACGCCGGTGTGGTGTGGCGCCCCATCGACAACTAGAGCCTGTTCACCAACTATTCGGAAGGGTTTTCGATCCCCGACGTCGGCCGCGTGCTGCGTGGCATCAATACGCCGGGTCAATCGGTCGACAGCTTCGAGAATCTGCGCCCCATCGTCACGGACAACATCGAAACCGGTGTGCGCTACGACGATGGTCGTCTGAACGCCGAATTGTCGTACTACGTTTCATCGTCCGACTTCGGCACGCGCCTGACGACACGGGACGACGCCTTCGTGATGCAACGCGAAGAGACCGAAATCGAGGGCATCGAAGCTTCCGTCGGCTACGAGTTCACCGACAGGCACTCGGGAAGAGTGGCCTACTCCCATACCCGGGGACGCTACGACAGCGACGACAACGGCACGCTCGATTCCAGACTCAATGGCCTCAACGTCGCCCCAGACCGTTTGATCGCGAGCTGGTCCGCGCGATGGTCGCCGAAATGGACCTCGTTCCTGCAGGTCAACCACGCTTTCGACAAGAGCTTCGACGATAGCGCCAATGGCTGGGATACCGACTTCGACGGTTACACGCTGGTCGATGCCGCCGTCGGTTACCAGTTGCCGGTGGGCGAACTGAACGTCGGCATCGCCAATCTGTTCGACAAGCAGTACATCACCTATTACTCCCAGAGTGCGCTCGACAGCCCCAGTTCGGATTACATGAACGACCGTTATTTCGCCGGTCGCGGACGGACGCTCTCCGTGGGCTACAGTGTCGACTTCTAAATGGCGCGGCAAGCGACCTGGTCCTGGGGATCGGTGGCAGGCAAGGGCCCAATGACGCGACGCGAACTATTGGTCATGGCGCTGGCCCTGGGGGCGGCGCCCGGTGTGGCATTCGCCGCTGGCGACAAGCACGACGCTTCCTCGCCACGCATCGTGACGCTATTCCAGGGCGCTACCGATACCGCGGTGGCGCTTGGCGTGACGCCGGTCGGGGTGGTGGAGTCGTGGCAGGACAAGCCGATCTATCCCTATCTGCGGGCGGCACTGTCCGGCGTCACGCTGGTAGGGCTCGAGACTCAGCCCAGTCTCGAGGACATTGCGCTGCTGGCTCCCGATCTGATCGTCGCTTCGCGGTTCCGGCACCAGCGCATCGAACCGCTGCTGTCGGCGCTGGCGCCGGTGCTGATGCTCGACGATATCTACCGGTACCGTCGCACGCTCGACGCCATGGCACGGGCGCTGCAGCGGGAGCCGCGAGCGGCGGTGCTGTCGAGTACGCTGACGCGGCGCTTGGCGCTGCTGCGGCGACGGCTGGAGCGTCGCTTCGGCGATCGCTGGCCGCTGACGGTGTCGTTGCTCGACGTTCGCGCCGGCGAGATTCGCAGCTATCTGGCGGCGAGCTTCGGCGGGTCGCTCCTGTCCGAACTCGGCTTCCAGTGGGACCGGGTTTCGGGAGCGTCATCTGGCGTGATGCTGCAGTTAGGTGGCGTCGAGAGCCTGCCGGCGATCGACGCCGATGTCTTTTTCGTGTTGCGTCGTCGCGGCCAGTCCGCCGAGGCCCACTATCGACGCTTGAGCGAGCATCCGCTATGGCAGCGTCTGTCGGCGGTGCGCCACGGGCGTGTCTGGGAGGTCGATCCGGTTGCCTGGAGCCTGTCCGGCGGAATTCTGGGTGTTTTCGCCATTCTCGACGATCTGGACGCCTGGCTGGCGTCCGCAGGGGAGAGCTCGTGAGGGTGCGGCTGGGGTGGCTCGCGTCGGGGCTGGCGGTGGCGTTCGTGCTGAGCCTGATGGCCGGCGCGCACTGGGTGGGGCCGGTCAAGGTGTGGCATGCCCTCTGGTCACCCTCGGCCACCGATGTCGACGATCTGCTGATCCGGACAACACGCCTGACGCGTACGCTGGTGGCGCTGATCGTCGGCGCGGGGCTCGGTATGGCGGGCGGCATCATGCAGACGCTGACGCGCAATCCGCTGGCGTCTCCCGGGTTGCTGGGCATCAACGCCGGGGCGCTGTTCGTGGTGGTGCTGCTCGTCACCTTGGGTGGTGCGCTGCCGGTCTGGCTGGTCAGTGCCGGTGCCTTCGGCGGTGCCGCGCTGGCGGCGGCGGCGGTGTGGTGGATCGCCATGGGCCGTCCCGGACAGGCGGGGCCGTTGCGCCTGATTCTGGCCGGCGCGGCGCTTACCGCGCTGTTTCACGCCTTCAGTCAGGCGCTCCTGGTGGTTGACCAGCAGGGCCTGGACTCAGTGCTGTTCTGGCTGGCCGGATCGGTGTCGGCGCGGCCGCTATCGGAGGTCTGGCCGTTGATGCTGCTGTCGTTGGTGGCCCTGCTGGCGTGCTGGCCGCTGTCGGGACAGTGGAATGTGCTGGCCGCCGGAGAGTCGATCGCCGTGGGGGCAGGCGTGCGGGTGGGGAGGCTTCAGGGCGTGTCGGTGGCGCTGATCGTCGTGCTGGCCGGCGCGGCGGTGGCCATGGCGGGGAACATCGCCTTCGTCGGTTTGATCGTGCCGCACGTCGCGCGGCGGCTGACCGGACCGGATCATCGCCATTGGTTGCCCGCTGCCGCACTGGTGGGGGCGACGACGCTGCTGCTGGCGGACATCGCCGCGCGTACCCTGATCCTGCCCGGCGAGGTGCCGATCGGCGTGATGACCGCGCTGGTCGGTGCGCCGCTATTCATGGGGCTGATCAGACGTCAGGGGCACCTGAATGATTGAGACCGGCGCGTTACGAATCGGCGGTTTTTCCCGCGTATTCGTCTGGCGACCGTGGCGTCGCGTGGCGATCGCCTCGCTACTGCTGGGGCTCGCCATCGTGGCATGCCTGTCGCTCGGCAAGGTGCCGTTGGCGCCCCGTGAGCTGGCAGCGGCGCTGTCGGCGCCAGGCAGCGATCTCGGCCTGATCGTATGGCAACTGCGTCTGCCGCGCACGCTGCTGGGCGCCATGGCGGGCGGTGCGCTGGCGCTCTCCGGATGGTTGCTGCAACAGGTGGTGCGCAATCCTCTGGCGTCGCCCGATACCCTGGGCGTGACCGGCGGGGCCAGCGCCGCGGCGGTTGGTTATCTGGCCTTTCTCGCCGGTACGTTTGGCAGCGCCTGGCTGCCGTTGGCGGCGGCGAGCGGTTCGCTCACGGCAGTGGGGCTGGTGTACGCGCTGTCCTGGCAACAGGGGGTGACGCCATTGCGCCTGGTGCTGATGGGTATCGGGCTTTCCGCCATGCTGGCGGCGGTGACGATGTTCATGCTGGCGTCCAGCCCCTTGTCCACCACGCTATCGGCCTACGTCTGGCTGACCGGAAGCGTCTACGGTGGCAACTGGACCGAGGTGTCGCAACTGGCGTCGTGGTTCGTCAGCGCCTTGCTGGTGATGGTGCCGCTGACCCGTTTCGCGCTGCTCGCGCCGCTGGACGATGCGCTCGCGGTGGGCATTGGCGTACGCGTGCAACTTCTGCGGGGGGCGCTGACGCTGCTGGCCGCGGGGCTGGCCGGTATCGCGGTCGCCTGGGGCGGCGCCATCGCCTTCGTCGGGCTGGTGGCGCCACATCTGGCGAGGCGCCTGGTGCGCGGGCCGGGAGCGGCACAGATCGTCATGGCGGGCGTGATCGGCAGCGCGATGGTCGTGCTGGCGGATCTGCTGGGACGCACGCTGTTCCTGCCGCTGGATCTGCCAGCGGGCATCTTCGTGGCGGCCGTCGGCGCGCCCTTCTTTCTTGGCTTGTTGATCCGGCAGGTACGCTGACCCCATGACGACGATCGCCGCGCACGAACTCACCCTGGGCTACCAGCGTCGGACCATCTTGGACGCGTTGTCGCTGACGCTGCCGGAAGGCCGGATATCCGTGCTCGTGGGCAGCAACGGCTGCGGCAAGAGCACGCTGCTCAAGGCGCTGGCGCGCCTGCTGTTGCCGTGGCAGGGCAACGTGATTCTCGACGGACGTGACATTCAGCGGCAGCCGACCAGGGCCGTGGCGAGGCTGTTGTCGCTGTTGCCGCAGCAGCCGATGGCACCGGAGGGCATCACCGTGCGCCAGTTGGTCACTCTGGGGCGTCATCCCCATCAGAGCTGGTTGGCGCAATGGTCGGAGCAGGACGAGCGCAAGGTCGAGCAGGCGCTTACGCGCACCGAACTGAGCGAGTTTGCCGAGCGCCGGGTCGAGACGCTCTCCGGCGGCCAGCGTCAGCGGGCCTGGATCGCCATGGCGGTGGCCCAGGATACGCCCTTGATGCTGCTCGACGAGCCGACATCCTTTCTCGATCTCGCTCATCAGATGGAGGTGCTGGAGTTGCTTGCGAGCCTCAACCGCGAGTCGGGCAAGACCATCGTCATGGTGCTTCACGATCTCAACCTGGCCTGTCGCTACGCCGATCATATCGTGGCGCTGCGCGATGGCCGGATCCACGCGCAGGGCACGCCCCACGAAGTGATCACCCGCCAGCGGGTCAAGGAGATCTTCCAGCTCGATTGCCAGGTGATCGACGATCCCTATTTCCATACGCCGCTGTGCATTCCGTTCGCCAGGCGGGAGGGGAGATGAGCGAAGCGTCCCGCACCCACGGTTTCGATCCTGCGCACTGGCACTACCTGGCAGGCGCGCTGCGCTTGACGTCGGCCGAACGGGCGGACTCGCGCTCGCTGGACGTCGCCGATTTTCTCGATCCCAGGCGCTGTCGCGAACTGCTCGATCATCTGGGGCCGGTGATGGGGTCCCCCGAGCGGCGCACGACGGCATCGCTGCTGTCGAAACGTCTGGGCTTCCTGCTTACCGGCGCACCGCTGTACGCCCTGTCGATTTGCGATCGCAGGCTCGATCTCTCCGCCGCCAATTGCGTCATTGAATACGCCCACGACGACGGCGTATGGACTTCGTCGTTGCCGCTGCGGAGGCTGGAGAGCGAGGCGTTGGCGGCCTCGCGACGCCACAGCGCCCGCAGCGAGATCCTGCATGTGCTGTTCGCGCAGACGATCGTCCCGCTGTGGCGCACGCTTCGCGAAGTGGGTGGCGTGCCGGAACGTATCCTGTGGGAAAACCTGGCGGTCAGGGTCTATTCGCTCTACGAACGCCGGCTGAGCGGCCTCGGGGATGCGCGCGCGAGACAGCGCCGAGAGGCGGATTATGACTTCCTGCTCACCGCCGAGCCGTCGCTTTTCGGACTCGATTTCAATCCCCTGGCGCGATTCTTCCACCCGCACACCCCATCGGAAGAGGACGGTTCGGTCCGCTTTCGCCGGACCTGTTGCCTCTATTTCAAGGCCACCTGTCCACGGGAATACTGTCAGGCGTGCCCGCTGCTCAAGCCGCGAAAGCTTGCATGAACCACCGACTCGAATCTCGCCCGGAGTCGCGGCGGGCCCGCCGGGGGAGAGTATGCTAGGCTGCGCGGCTTACTACACCGGCCCGAAGCCGCCGGCAGCGCGTCACACCGGCCCGCAGCCACCGGCAGCGCGTCACACCGGCCCGCAGCCACCGGCAGCGCGTCACGCCGGCCCGGAGCCGCCGGCAGTGCGTTATACACCGGCCCGAAGCCGCCGGCAGCGCGCCAGAAGGCATACCAGTCAGGAGAAGCATGATGAAGGTCGTCCACGTCAAGAATCCCGAGACTCGCGAAGCCTGTCTCGCCAAGCTGTGCGCCAGCGTCTACGGCCAGGAGGCGGGGCTGGCGCCGCTGGTGACGTTCGCCGGCACCCAGGGCGTGCTGTTCGAGCAGGAGGCGGCGCGGCTGTTCGCGCTGACTGAAGATGACGGCACCATCCTGTGTCTGGCGCTGATCTCGTCCGATGTCGACGGCGGGACCATGGAAGTGGGCATGCTGTCGACCCCCGAGGGCAAGGGCGATACCCGGCACAGCCGGCACCTGGTCAAGACCCTGGCGGAGAAGGCGCCGCTACGGGTGACGGCCGCCGACGAGGCGGGCGAGGCGTTCTTCCGACGCTGCGGCATCGAGCGCTGGGTCGACGGTGACGGTGGCCTGCGCGTCGGTCTGGGCCCGCTCCACCCGGCGCCGGTGAATGGAGTGCTGCCCAGCGTGGTGCGCTTCAATGGCGACGGTATCGTACGCACCTTCAAGCAGGAACCCGAGACCTTCGAGGCCTACAAGTCACGCTTCGTCGCTGCCCTGGAGCGCTACTCCAACATCGCGTGACGCCGGCCGACCCTGACGCGACCCGGCCCCTCGACTTGACCCGCTCCAGGAATGGCGCTTGGATGACAGACCGAGAGTCATCAGCCCAACAAGGAAACGTCATGGCCAAGCGCATTCAGTTCGCCCGTACCGGCGGCCCGGAAGTCCTCGAGACCGTCGAGGTCGAGCCGTCCGAACCCAAGGCGGGAGAAGTCAGGGTCAAGAACCACGCCATCGGTCTCAACTTCATCGATATCTATTTCCGCACCGGGCTCTACCCGGCGCCGGCCATGCCGTCCGGGCTGGGGACCGAGGGTGCCGGGGTCATCGACACCGTCGGCGAGGGCGTGACCCATCTCGAAGTGGGGGATCGTGTCGCCTACGCCCAGGGCCCTCTTGGCGCCTATTCGCAGTACCACGTGCTGCCGGCGGACAAGGTCGTCCAGCTGCCGGAGGACATTCCCTTCGAGACCGCCGCCGCCGCCATGCTCAAGGGGCTGACCACCCAGTATCTGCTGCGCCAGACGTTCCCGCTGGAAGGTGGCGAGACCATTCTGTTCCACGCCGCTGCCGGCGGGGTCGGGTCGATCGCCTGTCAGTGGGCGAAGGCGCTGGGCGTCAAGGTGATCGGCACCGTCGGTTCTGCCGAGAAGGCCGAATTGGCGATGAACAATGGTGCCTGGGCGACGATCAACTACCGCGAGGAGAACGTGGTCGAACGCGTTCGCGAGCTGACCGACGGCGCCATGGTGCCGGTGGTGTACGACTCCGTCGGCAAGGACACCTGGACCACGTCGCTGGACTGCCTGGCGCCCAGGGGGCTGATGGTCAGCTTCGGCAACGCTTCCGGCGCCGTCGAGGGCGTCAACGTGGGCATCCTCAACCAGAAGGGGTCGCTCTACCTGACCCGCCCCAGCCTCAACGGCTACGCCGACACGCGCGAACGCTTCGAAGAGATGTGTCTCGACCTTTTCGACATGCTCGAGAGCGGCAAGGTCAAAATCGACATCGCCCAGCGCTTCACGCTGGACGAGGCCGGCAAGGCGCAGGAGGCGCTGGCGTCGCGTCGCACCACGGGGTCGACGATTCTGATTCCGTGAAGTCCGCGAGCTTTGTCGTATGATACCGAAGCCGACGCCGCGATCACGCGGCGTCGGCTTTTTCGGTCCGGGTGGAGTTCGTTCGCACAAGGAGTGTGTCGATGCAGGATGCATACTGGGTCTTCCTCGTACTGGCGTTGACGCTGGCGGCCTTCGTCTGGGGCCGGTTCCGCTACGATCTGGTCGCCATGGCGGCGCTGCTGGCCTGCGTGCTGCTGGGCGTCGTCCCGGCGGACGAGGCGTTCTCCGGCTTCGGCCATCCTGCAATCATCACGGTGGCGGCGGTACTCGTGCTCAGCCGCGGCTTCGAGCACTCCGGCGTCGTCGACTGGATCGCGGAGAAGACCCTCAAGGCGGGGAGCCAGCCGATCTGGCAGCTGGCGGTGCTGACCACCACGGTCATCCTGCTCTCCGCCGTCATGAACAACGTGGGCGCGCTGGCGCTGTTGCTGCCGGTGGCGGTTCGCGTCGCCCGCGAGCACGGCACCTCGCCATCGCTGCTGTTGATGCCGCTGGCATTCGGCTCGCTGCTGGGCGGCCTGATCACGCTGATCGGCACGCCGCCGAACATCATCATCAGCGCCTTCCGTGCCAGCCAGGGGGAGGGCGCCTTTCGAATGTTCGATTTCGCCCCCGTGGGCGGTGGTGTCGCGCTGGCCGGCTTGGCGTTCATGGTGCTGCTGGGCTGGCGCCTGACGCCGCGACGGCAAGGGCAGGCGTCCGCCGACGAGCTGTTCGAGACCTCCGCCTACCTCAGCGAACTGACGGTCGGGGAAGCGTCCAAGGCGGCAGGCTGGACGCTACGACAGCTGCGTGAGGTGTGCGACGAGCCGGTACCGGTCCTCGGCGTCGTGCGGGACGGTAAACGGCTACCCGGCAGCCGTTTCTTCGGCACCCTGCAGGCCGGCGACATCGTGCTGCTCGAAGCGGACCCCGACGATCTCAGGCAACTGGAGGACAAGGCGGGGCTGACCATCGGTGCCCATGAGCGGGACGCCGACGGCTCCGAATCCACCGAGGCGCCTAAGCTGGATACGGAAGATCTGCAACTGGTCGAGGCCGTGGTGCGCACCGATTCGATGATGACGCGGCGAACGGTGACGCAACTGCGCCTGCTCGACCAGCATGGGCTGCATCTGGTCGCGGTGTCGAGGGATGGGACGCGACTGAAGCAGCGGCTGCGGGAGGTGCGCTTCCAACCGGGAGACGTGCTGCTGCTGCAGGGTGGCGAGAACGGGCTCAGCGACAGCCTGGCGGCGCTGGGATGCCTGCCGCTGGCCAGCCGCAAGCTGTCGTTGGGGCAGCCGCGCCAACTGCTGCTGTCGGTCGCGATCTTCGCGGTGGCGATCGGAGCGATGATGTTCGACCTGCTGCCGGCGGCGGTCGCGCTGTCGCTGGCGGCACTGGTCACGCTGGTGCTGGGCGTACTGCCGCTGCGAGAGGGCTACGACGCCATCGAGGGGCCGGTGATCGTGCTGCTGGCGGCGATGTTGCCGGTGGGAACGGCGCTGGAGACCAGTGGCGGAGCCCAGATGGTGGCGGACGGGATGATGGCGCTGGGGAGCGGCTGGCCGCCGGTGGTCACGCTGGTGGCGCTGTTCGCGATCACGCTGCTGCTCTCCAACGTGATCAACAACGCCGCCGCGGCACTGCTGATGGCGCCGATCGCCGCCAGTCTCGCCAGTGGCCTCGATGTCTCCCTCGACCCGTTCCTGATGGCGGTGGCTGTCAGTGCGTCTTGCGCCTTCCTGACGCCGATCGGCCACCAGTCGAACACGCTGGTCATGGGCCCTGGCGGTTATCACTTCCGGGACTACTGGAAGCTCGGGCTGCCGCTGTCGCTGGTCGTCATGGTAACGGCAATTCCCTTGATTTTGCTCATTTGGCCGCTATCGTGAGCCGATCATCGTTTATGATTGTCGGATTCAAGCAGTACGCCATGTTCAGATGACATCAGGTTTCCGAGTGATGACGACCGATTCCACCGACACCATGCCGGGATTTCCCAGACGGTGTCTGTCTCGAAAGGGGCTTTTTGCCGCCGCGGTGACTTCGATCTTGCTGGCGGGCTGCGCGACGAATCAGCATCCGCCGGGATGGAGTCCCCCTCCATCCGGTCAGCCCGCCTCGACCGCGGCCAGCGCCAACCCGGGCTCGAAATCCAGTGCCAAGTCCCATAAGAAGGCGGGGGACGACCAACCCGGCGCGGTCTCGAGTGACGAGCAGGCTCGCGGGGCTCGACCGAGCGGGAAGAAGCGCCTGGGCGAAGCGACCTTCTATGCGTCCTACTTCGAAGGACGGCTGACGGCCAGTGGCGAGCCCTACGACAGCCAGGCGATGACGGCGGCTCACAAGACGTTGCCCTTCGGTACCCGGGTGAAGGTTACCGCGCTGGATTCCGGCGAAAGCACGGTGGTGCGCATCAACGATCGCGGCCCCTTCGTCGATGGCCGCATCATCGACCTCTCCCGAAGGGCGGCGGAGCAGCTCGGCATGGTCCACGAGGGCGCCGCCGACGTCCAACTGCAGGTGCTGGAGCAGTAGCTGCCAAACGATGACCAGACCAAGACGGTGATCAGACCAAGACGGTGATCAGACGAAGAAGCCCCCGTTCAGAACGGGGGCTTCTTCATCTTGCCGACAACGCTGGCCGGGCGCCGCTAGGCGGTGGCCTCGTTCTCGATCTCCGACGTCTCTTGCGCTTCCCGACGCGTGACGAAGGCATCGAAGGCGAAGTCGTCCACCGTCAGCATCTCCAGGACTTCCGCCTCGTGGGCGCGCATGAAGGCGGCATCCTCGTCGTTCAGCAGGCCGGTTTCGTGAGCGGCATCGATCCACTGCTCGGGGTGCAACGCGACCTCCGGCAGCGCTTTCTTGACCCGCGCCTTGTTGAGCGTGCGATAGATCGTCTCGGCCCGTTCGGCATTGGCCAGCAGGGCGTTGTAGCGCGCCAGCGCGTTCTCCTTCTGACCCTCCTCCCAGCTGTCCCAGGTATTGCTCGTCAGCTTGTGGCGCAGCGCGCTGTCCGTGGAGATCGCTCTGGCGATCTCCCGTGTCAGCGTGTCCTGCGGCTTGTGCCAGCGGCGCCCCAGAGGCTGGGTGACGAACGCCAGCGTATTGCCCAAGGCCCGGTTGGGCAGGTTGTCGAACAGATCGACCAGCGCCTGCTCGGCACGGTTCAGCAACAACCGACAGCTGTAGTGGAACAGCGCCGCCTCGTTGTCGACGCGATCGGTTTCGTGCCACTGCTTGAGCACCATCGACAGCAGATAGAGATTGGAGAGCACGTCGCCGAGACGCGCCGAGATCATCTCGCGCTGCTTGAGCTTGGAGCCGAGGCTGGCCATGGCGGCGTCGGCGCACAGGCTGAAGGCGGAAGAGAGCCGCGCGGCATCCTGTGCGTAGGGCGCCGCGATGGCATCGAACGGGACGTTCGGCTTGCCGAGACCCAGTGCCTGGGTGAAGGCGCGTGCGCCGTTGCCGAAGATCAGCCCGATATGGCGGAAGAACAGCCGATCGAAGGCCTCGAAATCGTTGGCATCCTTGGCCGCCAGCTCCTCGAGGACGTAAGGATGGCAGCGGATCGCACCCTGACCGAAGATCATCAGGTTGCGGGTCATGATATTGGCGCCCTCGACGGTGATCGACACCGGGTTGGCGCTGTAGCCGATGCCGAGATAGTTGCGCGGGCCCAGCGTTACCGTGCGTCCGCCGTGGACATCCATGGCATCGGCCAGCACGTCGCGCTGGAACTCGGTCAACTGGCTCTTGAGAATCGCCGACGGTACCGCCGGCTTGACGCCGTGATCGATGGTGTTGGCGGTCTGCATCACGGCGGCCTGGGAGATGTAGGCCTTGGCGGCGATGCGCGCCAGCGGCTCCTGCACGCCCTCCATGTCCGCCACGGCGATGTTGAACTGGCGGCGAATGCGGGTGAAGCCGCCGCTCCAGCCCACCGCATAGCGCCCGATGCCCGCGGCACCGGAAGGCAGGGTGATGCAGCGGCCCACCGAGAGGCACTCCACCAGCATGCGCCAGCCCTGACCGGCCATGTCGAGCCCGCCAATCAGGTAATCGAGGGGGATGAACACCTCCTTGCCGCGGATCGGACCGTTCATGAACGGGCTGCCGATCGGATGGTGGCGGCGGCCGATCTCCATGCCTTCGGTGTCACGCGGGATCAGCGCACAGCTGATGCCGATGTCGCTCTCGCCGCGCTCCAGCAGATTGTCCGGGTCGAACATGCGGAAGGCCAGGCCGACCACGGTGGCGATCGGCGCCAGGGTGATCCAGCGTTTCTCAAAGGTCAGCTTCATCCCCAGGACCTCCTTGCCGTCATGCATGCCGCGGCAGACGATGCCGACATCCGGGATGGAGGTGGCGTCACTGCCGGCGCGGGGGCCGGTCAGCGCGAAGCAGGGGATGTCGCGGCCGTCGGCGAGGCGCGGCAGGTAGTGATCCTTCTGCGCCTCGGTACCGTATTTCAGCAGCAACTCGCCCGGGCCGAGCGAGTTGGGCACGCCGACGGTGCTCATCAGGGTTTCGTTGAACGCGAGCTTCTGCAGCACGGCGGACTGCGCCTTGGCTGAGAATCCCAGGCCGCCGTAGGCCTTGGGGATGATCATGCCGAAGAAGCGCTCCTTCTTCAGGTACTCCCACAGCGCCTCCGGCATGTCGGCACGCTCGCGGGCGATCTCCCAGGCGTTGCACATGCCCGCGGCGACGGAGCATTGATGGTCGACGAAGGCCTGCTCCTCCTCGCTCAGCCCGGCATTGTCGAAGTCGAGCAGGCGCTGCCAGTCGGGACGGCCGCTGAACAGCTCGCCGTCCCAGGCGACGGTGCCGGCATCGAGCGCGACTCGCTCGGTCTCGGAGACCCGCGGGGCGATCTTCTTGAACAGCGCGAACAGGCGCGGCGACAGCCACAGCCGACGAATCGGCTTGAGGCCGCAGACGGCGACGCCGATCGCCGCGATCAACAGCAGCGTACCGGCGACGCCGGCGTCCAGCGCCAGCCCGATGACACCCAACACGGCGAGTACGGCCAGTGCCGCGAGTGCGCCGGCTTCGCGACGCATGACGACCAGACAGCCGATGACGGCCAGGACGATGAGCAGCAGTGTGATCATGACGAGCTCCGAGAGGGAAAACGAAGAATTCAGACGAGCGTTTGAATTTGGTTTTCAGACTAGCGGATCCCACGCCGGCTGACTAGGCCGACGTGCTTATCCTTTGGGCTAGAGCCGCGAGCTACGAGCTATGAGCTACGAGCTAAGAGCTAAGAGCTAAGAGCCACGAGCGACGAGAAGGACTTGCGGGCCGGAGCCCGAAGCCCGAAGCTTACGCCTCGCTGGCACGTCCCGCGCCGATCTGTCTTGGCCGCAGGCGGCGGTGAAGCCTGTCGAGGTAAAGATAGACCACCGGGGTGGTGTAGAGCGTCAGGATCTGGCTGACGATCAGCCCGCCGATGATGGTGATCCCCAGTGGCGCGCGCAGGCCGGCATTCTCGTCGGTGCCGAGCAGCAGCGGCAGCGCGCCGAGCAGGGCGGCGAGGGTGGTCATCATGATCGGCCGGAAGCGGACCAGCGCGGCGTGGCGAATCGCGTCCTGCGGCGTCATGCCCTGGTCGCGTTCGCAGACGACGGCGAAGTCCACCAGCATGATCGCGTTCTTCTTGACCACGCCGATCAGCAGGATGATGCCGATCAGCGCGATCAGGGTGAACGGCGTGTCCAGCGCCATCAGCGCCAGCAGGGCGCCGACCCCGGCGGAGGGCAGCGTCGACAGGATGGTCAGTGGATGGATGTAGCTCTCGTAGAGAATGCCCAGCACCAGGTAGACCGTCACCAGCGCGGCGAGGATCAGCCATGGCATCGCTTCGATACCGCTCTGGAAGGTGCCGGCGCTGCCCTCGAAGTCGACCTGGACGGCGGTGGGCGGGTGAAGCTCGTCCACGGCCTGGCGAATGCGTGCGGTCGCTTCTCCCAGCGACACGCCCTCCTCCAGGTTGAACGAGACCGTCGAGGCGGCGAACTGCCCCTGGTGATTGACCGTTACCGGCGTGGTGCTGCGCTCGACGTGACTGAACGCCGAGATCGGGATCATCTCGCCGTCGCTGGCGCTGACCTGGAGGTCGCCGATGGCATCGGGGGCCTGGCGGTAGGGGGCATCGACTTCCATCACCACGTAGCGCTGTTCGTCGGCATCGTAGAGGCTCACCACCTTGCTCTGGGCGAAGGCGTTGCCCAGCGCGGTGTCGATGGTGCTCATGTCCACGCCGAGACGCGAGGCGGTGTCCCGATCCACGACCAGCCTGGCGGCCAGGCCGTCGCCGCGGTTGTCGCTATCGACCCCGGTGATGCCGTCGACCTGCTGCATCGCCTGCTGGACCTTCCTGGACCACTCGTCCAGCAGATCGAGATCGTCGCTCTTGAGCGTGATCTCGTACTGGGAGGCGCTGCTGGAGCGTCCGCCGATGCGGATATCCTGCAGCGGAAACATGAAGGTGCTGACCCCGGTCAGGCCCTGCAGGCTGGCCATCAGGCGATTGCCGATCGCCTGGGTAGAGCCCTGGCGGTCGGCCTTGAGAGTGATGAACAGCGTGGCCGAGGAGCCGCCGCGGCCCGGGCCGCCGCTCCCCATGAACCCCAGCACGCTGTCGACGGCGGGGTCGGCCTGCAGCCGCTCGCGCACCTGGCCGAGCTTGTCCGAGACGGCGTCGAACGACAGTGCCTGATCGCCGCGCATGGTGCCGAGCAGGCGCCCGGTGTCCTGATCCGGGATGAACCCCTTGTCGACGGCGGCGTAGAGATAACCGTTGAGCACGATCACGGCGACCAGCGACAGCAGCGTCAACCGGCGATGCTTCAGCGCGATATCCAGGGTCGTGGCGTAGCCGCGCACGAAGGCGTTGCCGGTCGCGGTCAAGAACCGCTCCCAGCGGGGCTGTCGCTGGCGTTCCGGGTGCGGTTTCAGCCAGCGGGCGCACAGCATCGGCGTCAGCGTCAGCGACACCAGCAACGACACCCCGATGGCCAGCGACAGCGTCACTGCGAACTCGTGGAACATTCGCCCGATGAAGCCGCCAAGCAGCAGCAGCGGGATGAACACTGCCACCAGCGACACGCTCATCGCGGTGACCGTGAAGCCGACTTCCCTGGCGCCGAGCAGCGCGGCCTTGAATGGCTTGACGCCCTGCTCGATGTGCCGCGCGATGTTCTCCACCACCACGATGGCGTCGTCGACCAGGAAGCCGATCGAGACGATCAGCGCCATCAGCGACAGGGTGTCCAGCGAGAAGTCGAACACCCACATCATCGCGAAGGTGCCGATCAGCGACACCGGAATCGCGACACTGGGGATGATGGTGGCGCGGGCATTGCGCAGGAACAGGAACACCACCAGCACCACCAGCACGACGGCCAGCAGCAGTGTCAGCTGGGTCTCGTGCAGAGATGCCTGGATGCCGGGTGCGCGGTCGAGCTGCACGCTGAGGTTGACGTTCCGGGGCAGCAGGCTGCGCACCTCCTCGAGCCGTTCCCTGACGCCGGCGATGGTGTCGATGATGTTGGCGCCGCTGGCACTGCTGATCACCAGCAGGACGGCGGGAAGATCGTTCTGGAAGCCGACGTTGTAGCGATCTTCCACGCCGTCGACGATCCTGGCCACGTCGCCGAGGCGCATCAGCGAGCCGTCGTCCCCCTTGGCGATCACGATCTGGCTATAGTCGCTCGCCTTCAGCAGTTGGGAGTCGCTCTGGACCTCCCAGCGATGCTCGACGGTCTGCACGAATCCGGTTGGCGACTGCGTCGTGGCCGCGCGCAGGGCACCGGCCACGGCGTCCAGTGCGATACCGGCGTGGTTGAGCTTGCGCGGGTCGATCGACACCCTCACCGCCGGTGAGGAGCTGCCGCCGACATTGACGTCGCCGACGCCGGGCACCTGGGCGATGGGCGGTGCGATCTTGCTGTCGGCGAGGCGATAGAGCTCGCTGGTGGGGAGGGTGTCGGAGGTCAGCGACAGGATCATCACCGGCGCCGAGGCCGGGTTGAGCTTGCGATAGTGCGGCCGGCTGGTCATGGCGCTGGGGAGCAGCGGCTGGGCGTCGTTGATGGCGGCCTGGACCTCCTGGGCGGCCACGTTGATCTCCTTGTCGAGATCGAACTGGATGATCACGCTGGTGGAGCCGTCGGAGCTCGACGAGGTCATCTGGGTGATCCCGGGAATGCGACCCAGCGAACGCTCCAGCGGCGTCGCTACCGTCGATGCCATGGTTTCCGGATTGGCCCCGCTCAGGCTCGCCGAGACCAGAATGGTCGGGAACGACACGTTGGGCAGCGGTGCCACCGGCAGCCGCTCGTAGGCGAGCGAGCCCAGCAGCACGATGGCCAGCGCCAGCAGGATGGTGGCCACGGGTCGGCGTACGAAGGGGGCCGACAGGCTCACGGCGATGCTCCGTCTGGGGTCTCTCCATCACCACGCTCTTCATCACGACCCCGTGCATCGCGTTCGTCGTGCTCATCGTCGTGGCGCCGGGTCCGGCCGAAGCGTACCGCGAGGCGGTCGAAGAACAGGTAGATCACCGGCGTGGTGAACAGCGTCAGCAACTGGCTGAACAGCAGCCCGCCGACCATGGTGACCCCCAGCGGCTGGCGGAGCTCGGCGCCGTAGCCGCTGGCGAACATCAGCGGCATGGCGCCGAGCAGCGCGGCGAAGGTGGTCATCATGATCGGCCGGAAGCGCAGCAGCGCCGCGGTATGGATCGCCTTCTCCGCCGACATGCCGCGCTCGCGCTGCGCCTCCAGCGCGAAGTCGATCATCATGATCGCGTTCTTCTTGACGATGCCGATCAGCAGGATGATGCCGATGACCGCCACCAGGCCGAGCGAATAACCGCCGATCTGCAGCGCCAGCAAGGCGCCGATGGCGGCGGATGGCAGCGTCGACAGGATCGTCAGCGGGTGAATGTAGCTCTCGTAGAGCACCCCCAGCACGATGTACATGGTGACGATGGCGGCCAGGATCAGCCACAGGGTGTCGCCGGTGGAGTCGGTGTACGCCAGCGCGGAGCCGCGATAGGTGAGCGTGGTCTGGTCGCTGAGGGTGTCGGCCGCCGCCCGGTCGACCGCCTCGAAGGCCTCCGACAGCGAGTGGCCGTCGGCGACGGCGAACGACATCAGCGCCGAGGGGAACTGGTTCTGGCGTTGCAGCGAGAGCGGGGTGGTGCGCTCGGTCAGGGTCACCAGGGTCGACAGCGGCACCAGCTCATCGTCGTCGTTGGCGACGTAGAGACGCGACAGCGCCTGCGGTCCGTCGCTATCGGTGGCGTTGGCGGCAAGCACCACCCGGTACTGGCTGGCCTGGGTGAAGATGGTCGAGATCAGGCGCTGGCCGAAGGCGTCGTAGAGTGCGTCGTCGATATCGGCGACGCTGATCCCGAGCCGGCCGGCGCGGCCGCGGTCGATGGTCACCTCGAGCTTGCGCCCTTCGTTCTGGACGTCGCTGCTGACGCTGGCGATGGCGGGAGAGCGTCCGAGAGCCGCGAGCAGCCTGGCGGCGTCGTCGTTCAGCGCCGCGCGGTCGCCCTGGGTCAGGGCGAACTGATAGGGATAGCGACTGATGGTGTCTTCCAGCGTCAGATCCTGCACCGGCTGCAGTGACAGGGTCAGCCCGGGAATGTCGCGGCTCTCGTTGCGCAGCCGTGCCAGTACGCCGTCCAGGTCGTCACGTTCGCCCAGCGGCTTGAGGTTGATCGAGAGGCGGCCGCTGTTGAGCGTGGTGTTGGTGCCGTCGATGCCGACGCTGGACGAGACGCTCTCGACGGCGGGATCCTTCAGCAGGCGGTCGACCAGTCGCTGCTGGCGCGCCGACATCGCCTCGAACGAGGTCGACTGGGTCGCAGTGGTGATGCCGCGGATGACGCCGGTGTCCTGCACCGGGAACAGCCCCTTGGGCGTGGCGATGAACAGCAGGGCGGTGACGCCCAGGGTGGCGACCGCCACCAGCAGCGTCAGCGTCTGATGGCCGAGCACCCAGTTCAGCGCGTGTTCGTAACCACGGGTGAGGCGACCGAACAAGCCTTGACGGCTGCGCACCATGGCTTCGTCGTCCATCTCTTCGCCACCGCTGCCGGCGGCTTCCGGACGCTGCTTCAGCCAGCGCGCGCAGAGCATCGGCGTCAGCGTCAGCGAGACGAAGGCGGAGATCAGGATCGAGATCGCCAGGGTCAGCGCGAATTCGCGGAACAGCACGCCGACCACGCCACTCATGAACACCAGCGGTATCAGCACGGCCAGCAGCGAGACCGTCAGCGAGAGGATGGTGAAGGCGATCTGGCGCGAGCCCTTGAGCGCGGCAGCCAGCGGCTTTTCGCCCTTCTCCACGTAGCGGGTGATGTTCTCCAGCACCACGATGGCGTCGTCGATGACGAAGCCGGTGGCGATGGTCAAGGCCATCAGGGTCAGGTTGTTGAGGCTGAATCCCGCCAGGTACATCGCGCCGAAGGTACCCACCAGCGACAGCGGCACCGCCAGGCTGGGGATCAGCGTGGCCGGAAGGTTGCGCAGGAACAGGAAGGTCACCATCACCACCAGCCCGATGGCGAGCATCAGTTCGAACTGCACGTCCTCCACCGCGGCGCGAATGGTGGTGGTGCGATCGGTGAGTATCCTGACGTCGACATTGGCCGGCAGCGTGTTCTCCAGCGCCGGCAGGCCCCGCTTGATGCTGTCGGCCACGCCGACCACGTTGGCGCCGGGCTGGCGCAGCACGTCGATCAGGATCGCGCCCTCGCGATCGGCCCAGGCCGAGAGGTAGGCGTTCTCGGAACCGTCCTCGACCTTGGCCACGTCCGACAGCCGCAGCACCGAACCACCGTCGTTCTTGAGGATCAGGTCGCGGTAACCGCTCGCCGACAGCAGTTGATCGTTGGCATCGATGCTGTAGGCGCGGTAGGGCCCATAGAGCGTGCCCTTGGCCCGGTTGACGTTGGCGGCATCGACGGCGCTGCGCACCGCGGCGAGATCGAGCCCGTAGGCGGCGAGCTGGCGCGAGTCGACGGTGATGCGCACGGCGGGCTGGTGGCCGCCGGCCAGCTTGACCTGTCCCACGCCGCTGATCTGGGCGATCTTCTGCGCCATGCGGGTGTCGACCAGGTCGTAGACCTTCGTCAGCGGCAAGGTGTCCGAGCTGACCGCCAGGGTCATGATCGGCGTATCCGCCGGGTTGACCTTGCTGTAGCTGGGCGGGCGGGGCAGGTCGTCGGGCAGCAGTGTCTCGGCCTGGCTCAGGGCCGCCTGGACCTCCTGCTCGGCGACGCCCAGGTCGGAGTCGAGCGAGAAGCGCAGCGTGATCAGCGACGCGCCGCCGGTGCTGGTCGAACTCATGTCCTCCAGCCCCGAGATCTCGCCCAGTTCGTCCTCCAGCGGGGAGGTGACGTGAGAGAGCATCACGTCGGGACCGGCACCGGGATAGAGCGTGGTGACCTGGATGGTGGGGAAGTCCACCTCCGGCAGCGACGAGATCGTCAGCAACCGATAGGCCATGGCGCCGGCGATCAGGATCGCCAGCATCACCAGCGAGGTGGCGACCGGTCGCAGGATGAACAGGCGAGACGGATTCATGATGCGCGGCCGTCACCGTCGTCGGTACCGGCAGCGGGATCCGCCACCTCGTCACTCGACTCTCCCGGCAGCGCATCGCTGACCACGCGGACCTTGGCACCCTCGCGCAGGCTGTCGACGCCGTCCACCACCACCCGTTCCCCCGCTTCGACACCGGACGACAGCGCGCTCTGCGAGTTCTGGGTCGCGGCCAGCGTGACGTCGCGCCGGGTCACGGTACCGTCTTCCTTCACCACGTAGATGTAGTTGCCTTCCTGGCCGGTCTGTACCGCCGGCTCGGGGACGATCACCTGGTCGCGGAGGATCTGCGAGACCAGGCTGACGTCGACGTAGGCGTTGGGATAGAGCCCGCCGGTGGGGTTGTCGAGGGTGGCGCGCAGGCGGATCGTACCGGTGGCGCTATTGATGTTGCTGTCGATGCTGCTCAACCGGCCGGAGTAGGTTTCGCCGTCGGTGCCGGTCACGCTCACCGTGGGATGGTCGCCGGCGACCAGACGGCCACGGACGATATCGACATAGCGGCTGGGCAGCGAAAAGATCACCGAGATCGGGTCCAGTTGGGTGATGGTGACGATCGGATCGTCGTCGCCGAGCTGGACGATGTTGCCGGGATCCACGTTGCGAATCCCCGCCACGCCGGTGATCGGTGCGGTGATATCGGTGTAGTCGAGCTGGACCTGGGCGCTCTTGACGCTGGCCTGGTCGCTGGCCACCGTGCCCTGGTACTGGCGCACCAGCTGGCGCTGCTGTTCCAGCTCCTGGCGCGACACATAGTTGGTCTCGATCAGCTTTTCGTAGCGGGCCAGATCTTCCCTTGCCGATGCCAGTTGGGCCTGGTCCTGGGCCAGTTGTCCCTTGGCCTGGTCCAGCTGTGCCTGGTAATCCCTCGGATCGATCCGGGCGATCCGCTGGCCTTTCTGGACCGTTTGCCCCTCCTCGAAATCGACCGAAATCAGCTCGCCTTCCACCCGCGGCCGCACGGCGACGCTTTGCAGCGGTCGCACCGTGCCCAGCGCGGTCAGCTCGATCGGCAGGTCCCCGCGGCTGGCGGCCACGGCGGAGATGGCCGTGGCCGGCATGCCGCCGGCGCTGGGCTGTTGCGGGGATCCGTCGTTGCCCTCTGGCTCGCCGTTGTTGCCGAGAAAATAGTAGGCGACGCTGGCCGCGACGAGGATCAGCAGCAACCACCACAGCCAGCGTGGCGGCCGGCGGGGGCGAGACGACGTGGAGGAGGATGACATGACGAAAGACGTTCCTTGTACGGACTTTGTGACGTGCGCGCTACACGGCTCGAACGAGCTGGGGGTCGGACTAGCGTAAAGCCGATCCCAGTGTAACGGAACACTGTTCGGACAATGCGCAATTAGCGCGTAAATCCTCCCGGGGAGGTGTTCGGGTATCCGGAGCGACCGCGAGGGTCCGTGCCGATGGCGGATTGGGAGGACGGCAGACGGCAAAATGCCCGGCTCGACCGGCCGGGCATGGAAGGGAGGCGATGGCGTCCCGTGGACGTCAGGCGGATCTGGCAGGCGCCTGGCGAGCCGGCGCGCCGTCGGCGACGTAGTAGGGCGCCTCCGAGGCCGGTAGCGGCTCGTGCCCGCGCACGCGGTCGGCGAGCTTCTCGGCGATCATGATGGTGGTGGCGTTGAGATTGCCGGTCACGATCTGGGGCATGATCGAGGCGTCGATCACGCGCAGCCCCTCGATGCCGTGAACGCGACCCTCGCCGTCGACCACGGCATCGTCGTCGCTGCCCATGCGGCAGGTGCCGCAGGGGTGGTAGGCCGTTTCGGCGTGCAGTCGGACGAAGGCGTCGAGCTCCTCGTCCGACTGCACATCCGGTCCCGGCGAGATCTCCCGGCCACGGTAGGCATCCATCGCCGGCTGGTTGATGATCTCGCGGGTCAGGCGGATCGCGGCGCGGAACTCTTCCCAGTCGCGCTCGGTGGCCATGTAGTTGAACAGGATGCTGGGCGCGCTGCGCGGATTCCTGTCGCGCAGTTGCACCCGCCCACGGCTCTCGGACCGCATCGAGCCGACATGGGCCTGGAAGCCGTGGGCCTGGACCGCGCTCTTGCCGTTGTAGCTGATCGCGATCGGCAGGAAGTGATACTGCAGGTTGGGCCACGCCTCGCTGTCGTCGCTGCGGATGAACCCGCCGGCCTCGAACTGGTTGCTGGCGCCGATGCCCTTGCCCAGGAACATCCACTCCGCGCCGATCTTGGGCTGGTTGTACCACTTGAGTGCCGGATAGAGCGACACCGGCTGCTTGCACTCGTACTGGATGTACATCTCCAGGTGGTCCTGCAGATTCTCGCCGACGCCCTTGAGCGGATGCACGACGGGAATGCCGAGTTTTTCCAGCAGTTCCGGATTGCCGACGCCGGAGCGCTGCAGGATCTGCGGCGAGGCGATCGCGCCACCGCACAGCAGCACCTCGCGGCGGGCCAGGGCCTGGCGCGGCTGGCTCTTGTGCAGGTAGTTGACGCCGACGGCGCGCTGATCCTCGAACAGGATGCGGTCCGTGGTGGCGTGGGTGACGATGGTCAGGTTCTCGCGCTGCTTGGCGATGTCCAGATAACCGCGTGCGGTGGAAGAGCGGCGACCGTTGGGGGTCGTCGAGCGGTCCATGGGACCGAAGCCTTCCTGCTGGTAGCCGTTGAGATCCTCGGTGCGTGGATAGCCCGCCTCGACTCCCGCTTCGATGAATGCCTGGTAGAGCGGGTTGTTGCCGGCTTTCGGGGTCGCCACGCTCAGCGGTCCGTCGCCGCCGTGATAGTCGTTGGGGCCGATATCGCGGCTTTCCGCCTTGCGGTAGTAGGGCAGGCAGTCACTGTAGCGCCAATCTTCCAGGCCCGGCTGCCTGGCCCAGTTGTCCAGGTCCAGGGCGTTGCCGCGGATGTAGCACATGCCGTTGATCAGCGACGAGCCGCCCAGGCCCTTGCCGCGCCCGCACTCCATGCGGCGGTCGTCCATGTGCGGCTCCGGGTCGGTCTCGAACGCCCAGTTGTAGCGTTTCCCCTGCAGCGGATAGGCCAGCGCCGCCGGCATCTGGGTGCGGAAGTCGGCGCGATAGCCGGGGCCGCCGGCTTCCAGCAACAGCACGCTG
>NZ_CALFQK010000024.1:0-2735 GCF_937921195.1 uncultured Salinicola sp. | reverse complement strand
TGCTGTCCTTGCGGCTATCCATACGGAACCGTTACCGGGGGCCCGAGCGGGGCCAGGCAAAGCGGTCCTCAGCGACCGTTGACCAGCATCAGGAATTCCTGGCGCGTGGTCTGATTCTTGCGGAAGCTGCCCAACATCACCGATGTCTTCATGCTGGAGTTCTGCTTCTCCACTCCCCGCATCATCATGCACATGTGCTGGGCCTCGATCACCACGCCGACGCCGCGCGCCTGGGTCACCTGCATCACCGCTTCCGCGATCTGCCGGGTCAGATGTTCCTGAATCTGCAGTCGACGCGCGTACATGTCGACGATGCGCGCGAATTTCGACAGTCCCAGCACTTTGCCCTGGGGCAGGTAGGCGATATGGCACTTGCCGATGAAAGGCAGCACGTGGTGCTCGCACATCGAGTACATCTCGATATCCTTCACCAGCACCATTTCGTCGGTGTCGGACGCGAAAACCGCACCGTTGACCAGTTCCTCCAGCGATTGGCTGTAACCCTGGGTCAGGAACTGCATCGCCTTGGCGGCACGCATCGGGGTGTCGCGCAGGCCTTCACGCTGGGGATCCTCCCCCAGCTTTTCCAGAATACCGTGATAATGGCCTGCCAGTTGCTCTGTCATGTTGCTGCCTTGTCTATCGTTATCATCGATCGGACGCGCTCGCCACCGCGACCGCCCCGGCCTCACTCTCGGTGAGGGCCGATTCTAGCGAAACTGCACCGGCACCACTATCTCGGCACCGACTAATGACGGGTTCAGGCGAGCCAGCGCGGCGAGTCGAGTGCCACACGCTGCTGCTCCAGGTCACGGATATGCCGATCCCAGTATCCGCTCTCCGCGACGTAGGGAAACGCCCGGGGGAAGGCGGGGTCCTCCCAGCGCGCGGTTACCCAGGCGCTATGGCGAATCAGGCGCAGCGTGCGCAGGGTCTCGATCCAATCGAGCTGGCGCCGATCAAACTCCCGGGTCATCTCGTAGCCTTCGATGATCTCGGACAGCTGCATCTGCCACTCCCCCGGCGACTGCGCGGTCAGCAGCATCCAGAGATCCTGTACCGCCGGCGCCATCAGGCAGTCATCGAAATCGACCAGAGAGAATCGTTCGTCCCGTCCCAGCATGTTGCCGAGGTGGCAATCGCCGTGAACCCGCTGGAGCGCACTCTCGGGCCAGGCGTGCTCCGCCAGCAGCGGCACCAGGGCGTCGATGACCTGGCCATAGAGGCGCCGCTGTCGCGCATCCAGCCAACGAGCCTCGAGGACGCGGCGCCGGCTTTCGTCGACCATGGCGTTCAGGTCGAGTCGCAGGCGGTGGTGGAAAGGCTGGCGGGCACCGATCTCGTGAACCCGGCCGATCAGCTCACCGAGCGCAAACAGATGGGAGGGATTTTCGAGCTCCGGCGCCTGGCCGACCACATGTGCAAACAGCGCGAAGCGAAAACCCTCGAAATGGTGCAGGGTGTGGCCCTCGGCGCTTTCCCATGGGGCACCGACCGCGACCGACTCCGCGGCGAGCGCCTGGAGGAAGGCGTGCTCCTCGAGAATCTGCTCGTCGCTCCACCGTTCCGGGCGGTAGAACTTCACCACCCAGCGACGGCGGTCGTCATCGGTCAATGAATAGACGCGGTTCTCGTAGCTGTTGAGGGCGAACGGCTCGCCGGGCAGCCAGAGCCCCAGGGACTCGACGGCCTCGACCACTCGCTGTGGCGTCAGCGTCTCGAACGGATGCAGGGAAACGGCGCTCATACGAACCTCGGCTAGCAGCGGCAGGCTTGCGCGCATGCTATCAGATTCGCGCCGACGGCGTACGCGCGAAAGCCATCGCCGTCACCCTTTCGGCGCCGGCATCTCGACAGGCCCTGGCCAGCGAATCCAGCGTGGCGCCGGTCGTCATGACATCATCGACGATGGTGACCGCCGCTGGCAGCGCTCGATTGACGACGAACGCACGGCTCACGTTGCGGCGTCGGGAGCGTCGATCCAAGCCCCGCTGGGAGGGTGTCTCCCGCACCCGCTCGGCCACGATCACCGGTAGTGCCAGTCGTGCCGCCAGGCGTCTGGTCAACCAGGCGGTGTGGTCGAACCCGCGTTCCCGCGTGCGCTCATGTTGCCCCGGCACGCCGATCATGGCGGCTCCCAGTTCGGGAGCGCGGTCCAGCGATGCCAGCATCAGCTGTATCAACACCTCTCCTGCCCGCGGGTCCGCCGCGAACTTGTAGCGCTGCACCAGGTGCGTCACCCGCGACTCGTAACGCAGCGGTACCCATGACGACGTCTGCGCCGGTCGGCGTTTCAGGCATCGCCCACACTGACGCGGGCGAAGCGTCCCGGCGTGCGCGCTCGGCAGCGGCTCTGCGCAGAGCTCGCAGGCGCCGTGATTCCAGGGCATGTCGGAGAAACAGTCGGGGCACCAGGACAGCCCGCCCTCGGCGGCGACACTGCAAAAGGCGCAGTAGCCCGGCAACGCGCTTTTGAGTTGCGTGTTGAACCCGTTGACTAACCTGCGGGTCAGCGGCCACATGAGCTCCAGGCATCGCAGCATCGACTTTTCCTCGCCTCGTTCAGTCATCATGTCGACCACGACGAGGAAAACTGAAGCGGTAGCGACCGCTGGCCGATGCGGGGGGCGCCACGATTGACATCGATGAAGGCGACAGTAAAATGAGCGCGCCTGTCAGAATGCGGATGTGGTGGAATTGGTAGACACGCTAGATTTAGGTTCTAGTGCCGAAAG
>NZ_CALFQK010000023.1:0-8846 GCF_937921195.1 uncultured Salinicola sp. | reverse complement strand
CCTGCTGCAGCAGTTGCTGGCGGGCGGCCATGTCGGTCTCGCGACTGGCCTTGGCCATCAGCTCGTCGAACGCCTGACTGCGATAGCCGCCGTAATTCTTGGGCGAGTCGCTCTCCAGGATGCCGAGGAAGTTGCTGGCGTCGTCGAAGTCCGCGACCCAACTGCCGCGGCCGACGTCGAAGTTGCCGTTGGCGAGCTCGGCGTAGTGCACCGCGCCCTCGGCGTTGATCAGTTGCGTCTCGACCCCCAGCGGCTGCCACATCGCGGCCAGCGCCACGGCGATGCGCTTGTTGGCCTCGGTAGTGGAGTAGCGCAGGGTCAGCTCGAGCGGGTGATCGGGACCGTAGCCGGCGTCCGCGAGCAGGCTCCTGGCCTCGGCGACCCGATCATCCATCGTCCGATCCAGGCCGGGCATGGTCTGGGCGTCATAGTGGCTGACGCCACCGGGGACGAAGCCGCTGGCCGGGGAGACGACGCCACCCATGATCTGTTCGGCGATGACGTCCCGGCGAATCGCCAGGTTGAGCGCTTCCCTGACACGCTTGTCGGCGGTGGGGTGGCCATCGCGCTGGTTGAGCGCGAAGTAGTAGTTGGCCAGCTGCGGCGCGAGGTGTACGGCGTCGGGCAGGTTCTCCTGCAGCCACTGATATCGATCCGGCGAGAAGTCGCGGACGATGTCGAGACCGCCGGCGCGGAAGCGTTGCAGGCCGGCGCTGCGATCCTCGACCGGATAGTAGTCGACGCCATCGAGGGCGACGTCGTCGGCGTCGTGGAATTCGGGATTCTTGCGCGCCGCGATGTGATCGTGAGAGGTCCAGCTTGTCGGGGTGAAGGCGCCGTTGGTGGCGATATGATCCATCTGGGTCCAGTCGTTGCCGAATCGATCGACCAGGTGGGAAGGCACCGGAGACGCGGCGATGTGCGCCAGCAGCGTCGGGAAGTAGGGCGTCGGCTGGTTCAGGGTGATCTTCAAGGTCTTGGCATCGACCGCTTCGACACCGAGTTCGGGGGCGTCCTGCTCGCCCTTGGTATGCGCTTCGGCGCCGCGAATCGGATAGAACAGGCTGGCGTAGACGGCGCCGTTGGCCGGATCGAACAGCCGCTGGAAGGCGAGCACGAAGTCCTTGGCGACCACGGGTTCGCCGTCCGACCAGTTGGCGTCGTCGCGCAGCTTGAAGGTGTAGACGATGCCGTCGTCGCTGACGTCCCAGCCGCTGGCGGCGCCGGGGATGTACTCGCCGGCCGGGTCCAGCGTGACCAGGCCCTCGAACAGGTCGCCGAGGACGTCGTTCTCCCAGGTGGTACCCCCGATCCGGGCGGTATCCAGCGAGGCCGGTTCACCCTGGATGCCGATACTCAGCGTGGCGGCCCGGGCGGTGTCGACGGACAGGGCTGTCGCCAGGCTCACGGCCGCGAGCAGGGGAAGAACGAGCCTGGCGGTTCTTCGATGTGAGCCGTATCTGGGCTGTGTACGCATGATCGAGTCCATCCGTTGTTGAGCGTTTGTTATTGCCGGGGCTGCTGGCGCATTCGCCGGTTTTGGCGACCCCGTCTCGATCTTAAGTCTTCACGTTCCTGCGGGAACAGTTCCTGCGGGAATCGCCGTTCCCGGATCGCCCGGGTCGAGAAAGCGACGCACGGCGCAGAGCTGTGTTTCGTAGCGACTGCCAGAAAGCCGGCGACATTCGATTCGGGCGTTGTTGGTCGGCGCGTGGAGCATGCGGTCATCGCCGAGATAGAGCGCAACGTGGTCGACCACCAGCCGGCCTGCGTCGTCGGGCTTCTCGAAGAACAGCAGATCGCCCCCACGGCGCTCGTCCGGCGCGACCGGAAGCCCCGTCTCGACCTGGTCGTGGGCGTCCCGAGGCAGACGCATGCCGATGGCGGCGAACAGGCTGTGAACCAGTCCCGAGCAGTCGTAGCCGAAGCTCGAGTTGCCGGCCCACAGATAGCGCAGCCCGTCGAAGCGCCGACCCAGCGTTTCCAGCGTCGCGGCAGTCGCCGGCAGGCCCTCGCCCGGCAACTGGACGCTGTCGCGTGGCAGCCAGCCGCGTCCCAGCGATGTCTCCACCCAGACGCGGGAGGCTCTCCGGTCAGCGACTTCCGGCACCGGTTCGGCCAGTTTCAGCCGAGTCAGAAAACTCAGTTTCAGCGAGCGTTCCTGGGGTAGACCCTGCAGCCAGGCGATGGGAGCCATCACCACCACCGACTCGGCATCGGCCGGGCAGCCCTCTGCCTCGACGAGCTGCGCCGCCGGGATCCAGCCGGGGTAGCCGCGCTCGTCCAGCGAGGACCGCTGGCTTGGAACCACCACGCGACACCAGTCGTTGCCGTGACCGTCACGATGGCGTTCGAGGATCCCGACCGGCGTGTCCAGCAGCACCTGGGTGGCGAGCCGCTTCTCCTTGCACAGCGCCAGACGGGTCTCGTCGTCCAGCGCGGCCAACCAGCGCTCGAGCAGAACCGGATTGCCGAGCGCCGGGGCATCGATGGCCCGGGGTGCGTCGGGGGAGGTCCACAATCCCGCCACGGCGACGGCCACGCAGCTCATGTCGATGTCCCCTGATGACTCATGCCAGTGCTTCCGGAAGACCGCTCAAGTCGTTACTCGGTGAAGTGAACCCAACGTGACGGATGATCGTCCTCCACGTTGTCTTCCCAGCCTTCGAGCTTCGGGTTCACCAGGTTGCGGGTGACGTAGGTCAGCATGGGAATGAACGCGTAGTCGTCCAGCGCCACGTTCTCCGCTTTCTCGAGCAGCTTCTCGCGGGCATCCAGATCCAGCGTCTGGGCGGCCTGGTCCATCAGCTTGTCGTACTCGGGGTTGGAGTAGGCGCCGTAGTTGTTGCCGACACCGGTGTGCAGCAGGGTGAGGAAGTTCTCGGCATCGTCGTAGTCGGCGATCCAGCCGGCCCGGGCGACGTCGAAATCGCCCTGCTGAATGGTCTGGTAGTGGACGGTGGCTTCGGAGTTGATCATCTGCACGTTGACGCCCAGCGGCTTCCACATCGCGGCAACGGCGATGGCGATCTTCTTGTGCTCGTCACTGGTGTTGTAGCGCAGGCGCAGATTCAGCGGATGATCGGGGCCATAGCCCGCTTCCTGCAGCAGCGCCTTGGCCTTGGCCATGCGCGCGTTCATGTCGTCGCTGCCGAGGTCCATGTGCTGAGTGTCATAGTGGCTGGTACCGGGCGGGACCATGGCGGTGGAGGCCTTGAAGCTGCCGGCCATGATCTGCTCGGAGAGCACGTTGCGACGGATCGCCAGGTTGAGCGCTTCACGCACGCGCTTGTCGGCGGTGGGGCTGCCCTCGCGGTTGTTGAGCACGTAGTAGTAGGAGCCGAGATACGGGCTCATGTGAGTGGCGTCGGGGAGGTTCTCACTCAGCCACTGGTAACGGCTGGAGGGATATTCTCGCAGCACGTCCAGCTCACCGGCGCGGAAGCGCGAGATTCCGGCGTTGCGATCTTCCGTGGTGAAGTAGTTGACGCCATCCAGGGAGACATCGTCGGCATCGTAGTAGGTCGAGCTCTTCTCGACGCTGATCTTCGACTGCGAGACCCAGTCCACCGGCTTGAACGCGCCGTTGGTGGCGATATGGTCCAGTTTGACCCAATCCTTGCCGTACTCGTCGACCAGGTGCTTGGGCACCGGGTAGGCGGTGTAGTGGGTCAGCAACTGCGGAAAGTAAGGTGTGGCGTGATTGAGCGTGACCTTGAGCGTCCTGCCGCCATCGAGAGATTCCGCCCCCAGCGTGTCGGCGGCCTTGTCGCCGGTGTTGATCGCTTCCGCGTTGACGATCGGATAGAGCATGTAGGCGTACTTGGAGGCGTTCTCCGGCGCCAGCAGATGCTGCCAGCCGAACACGAAGTCCTCGGCGGTGACCGGCTCGCCGTCGGACCACTTCGCGCCTTCCCGCAGTTGGAAGGTGTAGGTCTTGCCGTCGTCGGAGACCTCCCACTCGGTGGCCATGCCCGGCAGCAGTTCGCCGTCCGGCGACTTCTTGAACAGCCCTTCGTAGACATCCATCAGCACCTGGGATTCCCACACGCCGCCGGAGACCTGTGAGGTATCGAACGAGGCGAGTTCGCCCATGACGCCGATATTGAGCGTCTCGGCCAGCGCCGACGGGGCCATCAGGGAAGTGGCCAGCGCCAGGGCGCCCAGGGGCAACAGGGTGCGGGGGAGTTGCAGCTTCGACATCTTTGGAAAGCTCCGACTTGTTGTTGTGAAAATCCGTTGTGAAAGGCTCGCTGTAGGGCGATCGCCGCGGGGGTGCCGTCAGTGAACCGGCCAATGATCGGCCCGGGGATCGATGCGACACCTTCGCGCGAACCTCATGACCCGTCTAATTCAAATGCTCGATAGACCGTTTCATTTCATGCATATAGGCGTGCGAGAGCGGCTAGTGACGCCGCTCCTGCTGTGATTTCAGTCACAGATAGACGTTGGTCTAGTCACTCCGGCAGCTCGATCCAGCGCGAGGCATGCATATCCAGTGCGTTGTCGTTCCATCCCTCGATTTCGGGATCGACCAGGTTGCGCGAGCTATAGGTATAGATCGGCGTCAGCGGATAGTCGGCCAGCGCCAGTGCCTCGGCCTGCTGCATCAGCTGTGCGCGCTTGGCCGGGTCCTGCTCGGCGTCCGACCGGGTGACCAGCTGATTGTAGTCGTCGTTCTGGTAGGCGCCGTAGTTGTTGGTCTCCGCCGACAGCAGTTGCAGGAAGTTCTGGGCGTCGTCGTAGCTGGAGATCCAGGCGGCGCGGGCAACCTGGAAGTCGCCCTCCATCAGGTCGGCGTAGTGGACGTTGGCCTCGGTGTTTCTGAGTTCGACATCGACCCCCAGGGGCTTCCACATCGCGGCGACGGCCACGGCGATCTGCCGGTGCTCGTCGCCGCTGTTGAAGCGCAGGGTCAGCTCGAGCGGCTTGTCCGGAGCGTAGCCGGCCTCTTCCATCAGCGATTTGGCCCTGGCCAGGCGGCTGTCCATGTCGTCATCGAGCCCGGGCTGGGACTGGGCCTCATAGTCGCTGGTTCCCGGCGGTACCAGCGAGGTGGCCGGCTCGACGCCGCCTTTCAGCAACTGGCTGGCGATGACGTCGCGGCGAATCGCCAGGCTCAGCGCCTCGCGGACGCGCTTGTCCGCCACCGGCGAGCCGTCGCGCAGGTTGAACACGTAGTAGTAGGTGCCCAGCGACGGGAACAGATGGGTGGCATCGGGGAGGTTGTCGGAGAGCCGCGGATACTGCGCCGCGGGATAGTCGCGCAGGATATCCAGCTCGCCGGCACGAAAGCGCTGGATGCCGGCGTTCTTGTCCTCCAGCGGGTAGTAGTCGACGCCATCCAGGCTGACGTTGTCGGCGTCATGGAAGCGGTCGTTCTTGACCGTTTCCAGCTCGGTATTGGAAACCCATTTCACCGGCTTGAAGGCGCCGTTGACCGCGATGTGGGAAGGATCGCTCCAGTCGTCGCCGAACTCATCCACCACATGCTTGGGGATCGGGTAGGCGAACGGCAGCACCAGCGTCTTGAGGAAATAGACGGTGGGGGCGTTGAGGGTGATCTGGAGCGTCTTGCCGTCGTCCAGGGATTCGACGCCCAGCGAATCGAGCGGCTTGTCGCCTGAGTTGATCGCCTGGGCATTGACCACCGGATAGAGGCGGTGGGCGTAATTGGAAGCGGTCTTGGGATCGACCTGGTGACGGTAGGCGTAGACGAAGTCGTCGGCGGTCAACGGCTCGCCGTCGGACCATTCGAGCCCATCGCGAAGGTGAAAGGTGTAGGTCTTGCCATCGTCGGAGATGTTCCAGCTCTCGGCGGCGCCGGGGATGATCCGGCCGTCGGCGTCGATGGCGACCGGGCCCTCGAAGATGTCCCGCAGCACATCTTCTTCCCACACGCCGCCAGTGATCTTGGCCGGGCTCAGCGAAGCGGGATCCCCGGAGATGCCCATGTGCAGCGTGGCTGCCTGGATGGGCAGGGCGCTCAGGGTGGCTGCGAAACCGATGGCGGCTGCCAGGCGAGTCGGTGATATCAAAGTGGGATCCCTCGAACGGTGATGGATGATCAGGTTTTTATTCTTTCCACCTTAGCGCATCGTCTCGATTCGCACAGCGTGAGACGGTCGACGGCGGGATGACGCTATGCCGGGGTTTGGCTACAATAGGCGTCCTTTTTTCGGCGAGTCGATCACCCCCGTTTTCCGGGAAGGTTCGACGCGCCGGTGGCGACGTTGGCAGGAGCCCCATGCAAGAGATCAATCCGATCAACAACCTCATCAAGGACCTGTCCGAACGGACAGACGTCCTGAGGGGGTATCTTTGACTATGCCGAGAAGAAAGACCGGCTAGAAGAAGTCTCCCGAGAGCTGGAAAACCCGGACGTCTGGAACGATCCCGACTACGCCCAGAAACTGGGCAAGGAGCGGGCGTCGCTGGAAGCCGTGGTCGAGACCATCGACACCCTCGACAGTGGCCTGGCCGACAACCGCGAGCTGCTCGAGCTGGCGGTGATGGAGGAGGACGACGCCACCATCGACGAGGTTCGCAAGGAACTGTCGTATCTCGAGGGACAGCTCGACAAGCTGGAGTTCCGGCGCATGTTCTCCGGCGAGATGGACGAGAACAACGCCTATCTCGACATCCAGGCCGGCTCCGGCGGTACCGAGGCCCAGGACTGGGCCAACATGCTGCTGCGCATGTACCTGCGCTGGGCCGAGCATCACGGCTTCAAGGCCGAACTGACCGAGGTGTCGGCGGGCGAGGTCGCGGGCATCAAGTCCGCCACCATCCATGTCCAGGGCGAGTACGCCTTCGGCTGGCTCAGAACCGAGACCGGGGTCCATCGGCTGGTGCGCAAGAGTCCGTTCGACTCCGGCGGCCGGCGGCACACCTCTTTCGCCTCTGTGTTCCTCTCTCCGGAGGTGGACGACAGCTTCGAGGTCGAGATCAACCCGGCCGACCTGCGTACCGACACCTACCGCTCCTCCGGCGCCGGCGGCCAGCACGTCAACACCACCGATTCGGCGGTGCGAATCACCCACGAGCCGACGGGTATCGTGGTGGCCTGCCAGAGCCAGCGCAGCCAGCACGCCAACCGCGACTTTGCCATGAAGCAGTTGAAGGCGAAGCTGTGGGAACACGAGATGCAGAAGCGCAACGCCGCCAAGCAGCAGGCCGAGGAGAGCAAGGCCGACATCGGCTGGGGCAGCCAGATTCGCTCCTACGTCCTCGACGACCAGCGGATCAAGGACCTGCGTACCGGCGTGCAGAGCAGCAACTGCGACAAGGTGCTCGACGGCGATCTGGATCAGTTCATCGAAGCGAGTTTGAAGCAAGGGCTTTGAGAAAGCCCGAAGAGCGGCACTGCGTGCCTGGAAGCTGGAAGAAGTAAGAAAGAACAAGGGCGAAACGTTACCGAGCCATTGAAAGGCTTTGGCGAGGTGGTCTGATCTTAGCTTCTAGCTTCTAGCTTCTAGCTTCTAGCTTCTAGCTTCTAGCTTCTAGCTTCTAGCTTCTAGCTTAATTTTCTTTTCGACAGGCGACGACATGGCGAACCAGGACAACCCGCAATCTCCTTCCGATGCACCGCATGAAGCTCAGGAAGAAAACCGGCTGATCGCGGAGCGCCGTGCCAAGCTGGCGGCCCGCCGCGAGCAGGCGGCGGAGCAGGGCGGCAGCGCCTTCCCCAACGATTTCCGGCGCGACAGTCTGGCGGCGGATCTGCAGGCGGAACTTGGCGACAAGGAGAAGCCCGAGCTCGAGGCGCTCGACCGCCAGGCTGCCGTTGCCGGCCGCATCATGCGCAAGCGCGGGCCGTTCGTGGTGATCCAGGACGCTTCCGGGCAGATCCAGTTCTACGTCGACAAGAAGGGCCTGCCCGCCGAACTGCTGGAGGATATCCAGAGCTGGGATATCGGCGATATCGTCGCCGGCCGCGGCCCGGTCCACAAGTCCGGCAAGGGCGATCTCTACGTCATGCTGGTCGAGGCCAAGCTGCTGACCAAGAGCCTGCGGCCGCTGCCGGACAAGTTCCACGGCCTGACCGATCTGGAAGCGCGCTATCGTCAGCGCTACGTCGACCTGATCATGAACCCGCAGTCGCGGCGGGTGTTCGAGGTGCGCTCCGGTGTCATCGCCGCGATCCGCCGGTTCATGGTCGAGCGGGGCTTCATGGAGGTCGAGACGCCGATGCTGCAGCCGATCCCCGGCGGCGCCACGGCGCGACCGTTCACCACGCACCACAACGCGCTGGATATCGACATGTATCTGCGTATCGCGCCGGAGCTCTATCTCAAGCGGCTGGTCGTCGGCGGGTTCGAGCGGGTATTCGAGATCAACCGCAACTTCCGCAACGAAGGGCTGTCGACGCGGCACAATCCCGAATTCACCATGCTCGAGTTCTACTGGGCCTACGCCGACTATCGCGATCTGCTCGACCTGACCGAGGCGATGATCCGTGACGCCGCCGAGCAGGTGCTGGGTACGACCACCGTCACCTACCAGGGCACCGACTACGACCTGGGGCAGCCGTTCCGCCGGCTGACCCTGCGCCAGTCGATTCTCGAGTACGGTGGCGAGGTCGAGGGCGGCGCCATCGGCGAAGCCGACATCGACACCCTCGAGGCCGCCAGGGTGACCTGTGAGCGCCTGGGCATCGCGACCAAGCCGAGCTGGGGGCTGGGCAAGCTGCAGACCGAGATCTTCGAGGAGGTCGCAGAAGCCAGGCTCGATCAGCCGACCTTCATTACCGAGTATCCGGCCGAGGTCAGCCCGCTGGCGCGACGCAACGATACCAACCCCCATGTCACCGACCGCTTCGAGTTCTTCGTCGGCGGGCGCGAGAT
>NZ_CALFQK010000022.1:0-34664 GCF_937921195.1 uncultured Salinicola sp. | reverse complement strand
ACCAGGTCGGGGACCTGGGAGCGCGCTACCCCGAGCTTCTGGCCGACGGCGAGGGCGGCAAGATCGCCCTGCACGCCCTGGCCGGCGGCCTGGCAGCCGAAGCCACCGGTGGCGACTTCAGGACCGGCGCGGCGGCGGCCGGCGCCAACGAAGCGCTGATCAAGCAGCTGGATACGCTGGTCGCCAACGACCCGCAACTGCTGGTCGCGGCCTCGAAACTCACCGGGCTGATGGCGGCCGGGCTGGTGGATGGCGACGTGGCGCAGGGTGCGGAGATCGCGGGCAATGCGACAACGTATAACTACCTGACGCACCGTCAGGTAGCGAAATATGTCGAGGAAGCAAAAGACTGCGAAGCGCGTGGAGATTGCGATCAGGTCCAGGAAAAGTATCGACAGCTCAGCCTGGACCAGCAAGATGAACTCATCGAAGCCTGTGCTGGTGATCGCCAGGGATGCGCGGCCCGTTATCAGCCATTGGTCGAGGATAGCCAACGCTTTAGGGAGGAGTTGGATAAGCTCGGTGGGAGTGACCTGCCGTTGCAGATCAGCCTGGATGCCGGTCCGTTGCTGGGTCAGTATATGGAGGCTGAATCCGTTGTCTCGCAGGAGGGCTTTGCCCAGTTCCTTGAGGACCGTCATGGGCTCGATAGCGAGCAGGCATCGGTGTTGTCTGCCATGGCGGCTGGGGTATTGCCTTTAGGCAGTAAGCGCCTTCAGTTGAATCAGCCGAAGAACCCGGAATACCAGCCTGTTCGTAATACACCGACTAGTATTGCTGGGCGTGAATACTCTGGTCATGCTCTCGATCGAATGCAGGATCGTGGAATAATGCCCTCTGTAATAGAAAATACAATTCGAAATGGACAGTCCTATCCTAGCAGAGGAGGGACAACTGTTTTTTATAGTCCTAAGAATAATATAAGTGTTGTTGTCAATAGTAAGGGCGACGTTGTGACAACTAGGTATGGTAGGTGATATGAGTAGAGAGTACATTGAAAAGAGTTCTGAAACTGCTCTGAATGGCGTCTTTAGCTTTGCTAAATTTGTCGCAGAAACAGAGTTTCTTGCTGACATGATGTGTATAGAATTTCAAGAACAGTATCATCGAGCTTGGTTCGAGATGGAGTTGGTAAATTCATTGGCTTTGGCAGATTGGGAACAAGATGGTAGCCCTAGGGAGTGGGATAAGATATGGAATGAAAGATATAAAGAAGAAGCCAAGGAAACCTTGGGTGAGTTTTTAGAAGTAGTTAAAAAATGGCCTATTTGAAAGTAAATTGCTACTTCGTCAACAACACCCACCCATCGTCTGGCCGAACTGGTCAACGACAACCCCGGTCTGCTGGTGGCAGCCTCCCAGGTCGTCGGCGTTATTGCTGCCGAGATGACGAACGCAGGCAACGCGACGACGTATAACTACCTGCGGCACGCACAGTTCCAGGACATCGCCGATCGGCTGGAACAATGCACTACGCAATCCTGTCGTGACCAGATCATCGATCAAGCCCTCACACTGAGCCAGCAACAGGATCTCGAAGCCCTGCAACTCTGCGCCAGTGGAAGTGCCAGCTGTGGAGACGCCGTACTGGCCTCGATGACCACACCGTTTGACGGCGTCGATTTCGCCAACCCCGAGACAGCCAGCTATCTGCGAGAATTGACCTGGGAGAATCCCGGCAAGGCGGCGGCATTTGCTAATGCCGCAGGCAACCGGGACGCGGCGGCCCTGGTAAAGACATTGGATCCGGAGAGCAGCCTGTCGCCAGAGAAGCAGGCTGCGGCCGAGGAAGCGATTGCCGGGCTGTTGAGCAGTGGCGGTATCGGTGCGGATCGGGGCGGGTATACTGGTGGAAGGGGCGTGACCAAGCCGTCGACCGGAACTTCTGGCTCGGGAGGGAAAGGAGAGTCGGGCGGTTTGGGTGGTGGTGTTACAAGCGGTACAAAAATAGGCTCATCAATTAAGCATGCATCTGGTGTAGAGCTGCCTAAAAGCCAAGCCCAGATGATTGCTAACTTTGAGACTGCAGGGTACCCATCAAAATCTGTGGTCTCACCAACTAGCGGTAAAGTGGTTGGTACGCAATATACATTGCCGGACGGTTCGCGCGTCCGTGTTATGCAAGCGGATGGTCGCAGCCTTCAGAGAGCTTCATTTGAAAATGCTAATGGCGGGCCAATAGATCCGGTAACTGGTAAACCACCGCAGCCACCGAAAGGCCTTTCTAAGGCTGAAAGGAAACAGTGGATTAGAGCAAGAACACATATTGAGCAGGTGGACTAATGTTTGACTTCTTAAAGCTTGTTGCAAATTTTCTCCCTCTTTGCATCAAAGAAATTGAATGGGATGGTGATTCCTTGATTGTCTCTGGTGATAATTGGAGTTTTTTCACTAGTAGTGTTTGGCGAGTATCGCGAGATAAGGATATGTTGTTTGCATGTTTGGATGATCAGGTAAATACACGTATAGAAGAGTTGGTGGGTCTTTCAGTTGTTAATATATCGTGGATCGTCAGCGACCAACCAATTGATCCGTCACTTATTTTATCTGATGGTAGGAGGCTGGACGTATTTTGTTCTTTTCGCTATGAACCTTGGGTGATGAGTCTTCCAAATGATAATGTATATATCGGAAATTCATAAGGAAAAAAGGAATTATTAGGTCTGAAAAAATAAGGGACGGCCAGCACCGTGCTGGAAGCCACCCTGTTCAACCAGGTCGGGGACCTGGGAGCGCGCTACCCCGAGCTTCTGGCCGACGGCGAGGGTGGCAAGATCGCCCTGCACGCCCTGGCCGGCGGCCTGGCGGCGGAAGCCACCGGCGGCGACTTCAGCACCGGCGCGGCGGCGGCCGGCGCCAACGAAGCGCTGGTCGAGCAACTGGATACGCTGGTCGCCAACGACCCGCAACTGCTGGTTGCCGCCTCGAAGCTCACCGGGCTGATGGCGGCGGGGCTGGTGGATGGCGACGTGGCGCAGGGTGCCGAGATCGCGGGTAACGCGACGACGTATAACTACCTGACGCACCGTCAGGTAGCGAAATATGTCGAGGAAGCAAAAGACTGCGAAGCGCGTGGAGATTGCGATCAGGTCCAGGAAAAGTATCGACAGCTCAGCCTGGACCAGCAAGATGAACTCATCGAAGCCTGTGCTGGTGATCGCCAGGGATGCGCGGCCCGTTATCAGCCATTGGTCGAGGATAGCCAACGCTTTAGGGAGGAGTTGGATAAGCTCGGTGGGAGTGACCTGCCGTTGCAGATCAGCCTGGATGCCGGTCCGTTGCTGGGTCAGTATATGGAGGCTGAATCCGTTGTCTCGCAGGAGGGCTTTGCTCAGTCATTAAAAGACCGGTACGGCTTGGACGATGAGGAGGCTTCCATTATCTCGGCTGCGGCCATGGCTACTATGGGAGGTATAGCTAGGCGAGGAGGAAATAATGCAAAAAGCCCTAACGCTCAAGACGCTTTGAGAGCGAAGATTTCTGGCTTACAAAAAGCTCAGGAAACCGCAGTTGTTGCGAAAGATTTACCAGATGGACGTGTGCGTTATTATACGCAAGAGGTCCCTGCTCGAACTGATGGGCCAACGCGCGGCGCATCATTTGTGACGGAGTATAACCCCCAAACCGGTAAAACTAGGCAATGGATGGAAAGTTATGATCATTCTGGCAAAGTTATTCGCGTTCATCCGAAAAGCATTAATGGACAGCCAGTTAGTGCTCAGCACTATCCACCAACCAGGGCTGAATTGGAGAGTTGGAAATGACGTACTCGGCAGAAGATGCGGCGGCGGAACTTGAGAAAGGGTGTGCTGAAGGCTATGACATCTCTAAAATATCAAAAATTGCGTTTGATATTTATCAGTCTCATGGTCTTGATCTATGTGAGTACATGGACCGCAAGCTATTGGAATTGATGGCGATGGATGAGGGACCTGAATTTGAGATGAGTGAAGCGGAGTTTTTAGAGTTGATTGCCGAAATTAGAGCAATGTAGGTGGTCTTTGGTTGATTGCGGCTGCTAAAAAATATGGCATAAATAGCTGGTAAAAAAGACTACTCCGATGGCCGGAATTTCGCGCGTATGCACAGTGCCAGCGAGCAGGGCCTAGAAGATCTCTATCAGGTGAACCGCCCCGATGTCGACTATGTGGTGATCGAGTACAAGTTCGTGGGCATTGAGAGCAAGACGGGGGCCTCGGGCTTGGGCAAGACAGGGGATGGCCGTCAGGGCAGTGAGAGCTGGATTATGGGATCTGATAGGCGGAAAAAGCATTGGGTAGATCCCTAGTCCCGGAAGTAGAAAGAGCTTTCCGAAATAAAAGGGCGGAAGCTTGGGTGATTGCTACGCGGCCGGATGGTGCCACGGAAGTGCAAGTATTGGATGCCAACGGTAAGCCTAAAGCGATCGATGCATCGAAAATTTTGAGTGCATTAAAAATCGAGGGTGGGGCATGATTAGAGCGCCAATGGGGGATGAGGATTTCTGGAATCGATGGGTGTCTTTTGACGAAAAAACTATTGATAAGAAAGAAGCAGAACTAAAGAAGGTGCCCGAGAACGTTGAGTACGAACCTCAGTTTGTATGGGATTTGGCTAAAAGTTACTACCTAGAGTTTATTCTGCGTCGTTACTCTCGTGGCGACGATATCCTTGAGTTAGGCCAGCACTTTCCCGGCCTACTCGACGCCTGGGAATTGTCGAACAAATTGGCCTATGAGCTTAACGCGCAGTTGGAGCCTGGGCAGAAGTGGGATCATCGTCGCGTGTTCTCCGGTCCACGATTGACCGAGGACGCGCGTGGCCATTCGGATCCGCGTGCCTGGGTCTTCGAGCTGTCGAATCTCAACCACTACAACTTCTGTTTCTGGCTGGTGGGGCTGGCGCTCTCGCTTGAGGTTCCCGATGACCAGTGGCAACGTCTGCTGGCATTGATTGGCGGCGAGGGGGAGGACGAACTGCTCGACCGGGTGATCGCCAGCCGTCAGCTGGAGAGACCGGTCGGCACCACGCTGTTGCATCCCAAGCCCTATGCCCGTCTGCTCGCAGCCGTCGACGCGCCCCCGGAGCAACAGGCGGAAACGTTGCGCGACTTCGTCGAGCACTGGTATCCCGAGCTGAAGCGCAAGGGGAACGAAGAGCTGTGGTGGTACATCTTCGGTGACCCCGAGAAGCATCCACTGGAGATGGGCAGCTACTTCGGGCGCTGGTGCCTGGAGGCAGTGGCGGCCGTCAAGGCCTTCGGCCTGGACGATGCCCTTTGCCTGGGGCACGACCACTACCCCGGTGACCTGCTGCGTCCGAATGGCCCCAGTACCCATCCAGCCAGGCCAGAGACTGAAACGAAGAAAGGCTGGTGGTCGAGGGTGTTACGGTGGTGATCGTTCAATCGTTGAATGGCACGCGCCTTTCTTCTCCTAGGTCTACTACGCAACTAGGTTCTGCGGCGAGATGGCATGTGGCCTCTAGTATCGGCGATTCATGATTAGGGCTGGAAGGCCATCTCTTCTGTACTGATCTCAGCTACCCGCATACGAGCGCATCGTCTGCTGGTTCCAGGTCTCGAAGTGGTCGAACATGGCCTGGCGGGCCAGGTCGGGGTCCCTCGCCTTGATCGCCGCGACGATGGCGATATGGGTTTCGTTGGTCTTCTTCAGCGACTGGGGGGATTGGCGCGCGAGCACGCGGCGATGGTGGAGCACTTTCTTGAGCACCGACGAGAGTCCCTGGAAGATGATCAGAATGGCGGGGTTGCCGGCCATGATCGCCAGCTGTTCGTGGAACTCGTAGTCGGCCTGGATGCCGTCGTTGATATCGGTGGTGGTGACGATGCGCTCGCAGAGCCGCTCCAGTTTCTCCAGCTCCTGGGGGGTGTGATGCGTCGCCGCGGCCTGGATGATCTCGCGCTCGAACATCTCCCGCGCCGTTTCCATGTGATCGACGGAGATGTAGTTCAACTTCAGGGCCAGTTCGAAGTAGAGCTGGATGAAGACGGGTTCGGGCATTTTGAGGAACGTGCCCGAACCCTGCCGGCGTTCGATGAATCCCAGGCTCTGGAGCACCGACAGCAGGTTCCTGACCGATGAGCGATGCATCGAGAATCGCTCGCACAGCGTTCTTTCCGGTGGCAGTTTCAGACGCCCATCGCGGGATAGTTCCGATACCGAAACGAAGTCGTGCAATTTGGCCAGGAGGCCGGAGTCAATCTCGCTCATGGGCGTTCCAGTCGCTGCCGTCGGTCGAAAGAGGTCGGCGGCAGCTTAGCATGTCAATGAATGTGCATACCGCCGTTCACGTCGATCGTGGCGCCGGTGATGTAGCTCGACAGCTCGCTGGCCAGGAACAGGAATGCATTGGCGACATCGTCGGGCAGGCCGAGCCGTTTGAGCGGAATCCCCTCGAGGATCGGGACCTTCATCTCCTCGGTCAACTTGCCGGCGGTGATGTCGGTATCGATCAGTCCGGGCGTCACCGAATTGACACGGATGCCAAAGGGCCCCAGCTCACGGGCCATCGCCTTGCCCAGACCCAGCATGCCGGCCTTGGCGGCACTGTAGTGGGGCCCGCCGAAAATGCCGCCGCCGCGTTGGGCGGAAACCGAGGAGGTGTTGGCGATCGAGCCGCCGCCCGCCGCTTTCATGTGCGGCACCACGGCCTGGGACATGTACAGCATACCGCGCAGGTTGACGTCGAGGATGCGGTCGTAGCCCTCGGGGTCGATCTCCTCGAACTTCACCGGCTGGGTGATACCGGCGTTGTTGATGAGTACATCGATCTTGCCGAACTGCTCGAGCGCACGCTCGACCACATCGCGGCATTCGTCGCGACGGGTGACATTGGCCACCACCACCAGGCAGCGAGCGGGGTCGAACGCCTGGCGTACCGCATCGCAGGCCGATTCGTCGATATCGGAGATGACGATGTTCGCCCCGTGTTCGTAGAACAGGCGAGCGGTCTTCAAACCGATGCCACGGGCACCGGCGGCGCCAGTGATGAGGCAGACCTTGTTGTCGAGAAGCATGAGGGTATCTCCAGGCATCATTGAAGGTTGTCGAGCCATTCGAGGGAACGGCCGAGTTTTTCCTCGATCAGATCGAGAGGCAGTGGATTGTCGTCCCGCCAGGGTTGCGCCTGGCGGTCCCGATGGAGCCGGAAGGGAAGTTCCAGCGAGAACGGCCGCTCGGCGGCCACGAGGGCGCGAAGCACGCGAGCCTCGTCGATATCGCTGTCGCCGAGTTCGGTGAAGTCGTACCCGGCAGCCGTGCGACGGCAGGGCTTGATATGGAAGTGATCCGCCAGCGGCAGGGCCTGCTCGATGTCCGACTCGGGATGGCGGTCCGGCCGGTGCGAGAGCAGGTTGCCGCAGTCGTAGTTGATGCCGAAGGTATCGTCATCGAGGGTGGCCATCAGCGCCGGGATGTCGCCGGCGTGATCGAGCATGTTGGGTTCGCCGTTACCGGGGTTCTCGAGCAGGATGCGCACGCCATGGTGGCGCGCGATATGGCCGATCCGTTCGGCGTGGGCGAGAAATCGCGCCCGGTTGCCGAGGGTCGCGGCATTGGTGATGACGAACTTGGCGCCGAGTGCCGCGGCGAATCGGCAGCGCGCTTCGAGTCGCTCCGGGGCGTTGTCGAGGCCGAGATCGATATGGCCGGAGAAGTAGCGGCAGTGCTGATCGAGACCGCGCATCTCGCGACATAGATCGTTGGCCAGCGCCAGGGTCAGATCGGCATCGGTGAACGCCTCCACGTAACCGTCGATGAAGGCGAATTCGACGAGTCGCACGCCGCAACGGGCCAGGGAAGCCAGAATGTGGTCGAAGTCGTAGCCGTCGTAGGCCGCCGTGCTGACGGAAAACGAGAGTGGGTTCATGCCTGGCCGCCTCCGTCGGGGTCGCAGCCGTTGAGCCGGCGATAGGTGCGGATCAACTGGCTGTCGTCCAGGCGGCCTTCGCTACCCTCGGCCGTGGCCACGAAGAGCTGATGCGCGCTGTGGGCGAGGGGGGTGTAGGCCCGCGACGAACCGGCGGCGTCGCAGACGATGCCCAGGTCCTTGCAGAAGATGTCGATGGCGCTGGTGACGTCTCCCGGCGGCGCGACCATTCGCGGGCCACGGTCGCGCAGCATCCAGCTCGAGGCCGCCGAGCCCTGGACCAGCTGCAGCGCGACCTGCCGGTCGATGCCGCTCTTCTCGGCCAGCGCCAGCGCTTCCGCCGCCGCCGCGATATGCACCCCGCACAGCAGCTGATTGACCGCCTTCATGGCCGCGCCCTGCCCGGGGCGATCGCCGACCTCGAAGATCGCCTGGCCGAGGATGTCGAACAGCGCACGACAGCGCGCGAGCGATGGCGCATCGCCGGCGGCCATGATGCTGAGCGTGCCGGCTTTTGCCCCCACGACCCCGCCCGACACCGGGGCGTCCACGTAGTGAAGATCCGGCCGCCCTGCCGCGACCTCGGCGGCCAGCGCTGCGGCATCGGCCGGCGCGACGGTGGACATCTGCACGATGCAGGCGTCCGCGGGCAGACGTGATACCAGCCCGCCGGCGACGAGGGCATCCGAGAACAGCAGCGAGCGAATCTGCTCGGCGTTGACCACCATGATCACCAGCGCCTCGACGCTTTCGATGCCGTCGTCTCGGCCGGACGCCTGGCGGTGAAAGGCGTCGGCGCGCTCGCTCAGTGCATCCAGACCGAGTACGTCGAGCCCGGCCTGGACGAGGTTTTCGGCCATGGGCCAGCCCATGGCGCCCAATCCTGCAACAGCGACTCTCTTCATCTTGGTTCCTCAGTAAAGGATCAGTGCGGGCACGTACGAGACGAGCAGCAGCACGGCGATCGCGACGAGATAGAACGGGATGAGTTCGCGCACGACGGCGCCGATGCGCTCCCGCGCGATGGCCGAGGCGACGAACAGGGTGGTGCCGATGGGGGGCGTGAACAGTCCGATGCTCAGGTTCACGCACATGATGATGCCGAGCTGGACCAGGTCCAGGCCGATGGCGTTGGCGATGGAGACCAGGGTCGGCCCCAGCAGCAGGATCGCCGCCGGCAGATCGAGGAACATGCCGATGAACAGCAGCAGCAGGTTGATCGCCAGAATGACCAGGATCGGGTTGCCGAGGGTGCCCACCGCCCACTGGGCGACCGCCTGGGGAACACCACCGCTGGTGAGGATATAGGCGATGATATTGGCGGCGGCGATGATCAGCATGACCATGCCTGTCGTCACCACCGTGCCCGAGAGTGCGGCCACCACGCGGGCGATCGTCAGGTCACGGTAGATCAGTGCGCTGACCACCAGCGCGTAGGCCACGGCGATGATGCTGACCTCCGTGGGCGTGGCGATACCGGTGCGCAGCAGCACCAGAATGATCACCGGCATCAGCAGGGCGGGCAGCGCGGTGATCAGGGTGCTCCTGACCTCCTGTGCGGTGTACTTCAACGTGAGTCTGGGGAAGTTGCGGCGCTTTCCGGTCACGTAGCATGCGGTCATCATCCCGATCGCCAGCATCAGCGCCGGCAGCACGCCGGCAATGAACAGCGCCGCGATGGAGACATTGGACACCGTGGCGAACAGGATCAGCGGAATCGACGGCGGCATCAGACCGGCGATGACCGACGACGAAGCGGTGACCGCGGCGCCGAAGGCGCCAGGGTAGCCCTCTCTCTTCTGCCAGGGGATGAGCATCGAACCCAGCGCCGACGCCTCGGCGACGGCGGAGCCGGAGACACCGCCGAAGATCGTCGAACCGACCACGTTGACCTGGCCGAGCCCGCCGGGGTACTTGCCAACCAGCATCGAGGCGAGCGCCACCAGGCGCTGCCCCAGCTTGCCGGACATCATCAGGCTGCCGGAGAGCACGAAGAACGGGATCGCCAGCAGCGGAAAGCTCTGGGTCGGCTGGAATATCTTCATCACCACCATGCTCGAGGGCATGGAGCCGAACACCGACAGGGCCGTCCAGCCGCTGATCACCAGCGAATAGCCCACCGGCATCGCCATCAGCATGAGCAGGATGAAGGAGATCAACATGTTGACCGTCATAGGGCTTCCTCCCCGTGGGTCGCCAGCGACTCGTCGACCGGCACCCGGCGGTCGAGCGCGACGAGAACGTTGATCAGGGAAACGAGCGCCAGGCCGGCGAAGCCGACGACGACCGACCAGTAGGACCACGACATGGCGATGCCGGTAATGGGCAGGCGCTGGCTACCCGCGATCGCGACCACTTCCAGCCCGTGCCAGGCAATGAGCGCGAAGGCGACGGCCGCCAGTAGGTTGGTCGCGAGACTGACCACGCGTCGCAGCGGCCGCGGCAGCCGTTCGACCACCGCCTCGATCCCGATATGCTCGTTCTTGGCCGCGGTCGCGACGATGGCGCACATGGTGAGCCACGGGAACAGGATGTTGGGGACTTCCGACGTCCAGTCGAGGTTCGTCTCCCACACGTAGCGCACGAACACGGCCGCCAGCAGCGTGGCGAACATCACCAGCAGCGAGAGAATGCCGAGCCACTTGAACAGGTGATGAATCGCGGTTTTCAGGCGTAGCGGGGGCGAACCGGGATGCCCCGGCTCGCCATGCCGACCAGCAATGACATCAGACATGGCGAACGCTCCCGTTTACTGTGACGCGGCTTGCGCGGCTTCGACGACCATGTCGACCATCTTCGGGTACTTCTGCCGCCAGGCATCGTAGACGCCGCGCGTGGCCTCGATGAAAGGCGCCTGATCCACCTCGTTGAACGCCACCCCCGCCTGCTCCATCTTCGCGCGCAGTTCCTTGTCGGCCGCCAGCGAAGCCTGCCGGTTGTATTTTCCGGCTTCGATGGCGGCGTTCTGGATGACCTGCTGTTCATCGGGGGAGAGACCGTCCCAGACGATCTTGCTCATCAGCAGCGGCGTGGACTCGTACTTGTGGCCGGTGAGGGAGATGTACTTCTGCACTTCATAGAGCTTCGACGAATAGATGTTCATCAGCGGGTTCTCCTGGCCATCCACCACGCCCTGCTGCAGCGCGATATAGAGTTCGGAGAAGTTCATCGGGGTTGGCGTCGCCCCCAGCGCGTCGAAGATATCGACGGTCATCTCGTCCGGTGGCGTGCGGATCTTCAGCCCCTTCAGATCGGCGGGCTTCTCGATCGGGCGGACGTTGTTGCTGACGTGACGGATGCCGTTGTCCCACATCGCCAGCAGGACCAGCCCCTGCTCCTGCGCCAAGCGCTTGAGTTCGTCGCCGACCTCGCCATCCATCACCTTCCAGGCGGTGGGCAACGAATCGAACAGAAATGGCAGCCCCAGCACGGAGAACTGCGGGACGATGCTCGCCACCGGGCCCTGGCTGTTGGCGCTGAACGCCAGGCTGCCCATGCGCATCAGGGTCAGTGCTTCCATGTCGTCGCCGTACTGGGCGTTGCCGCCCACGTCGACGTGGATCTCGCCGTGGGTGCCCTCCTCGACGAGCTTGGCGAAGCGCTCGGAGGCTTCCCATTTGGGATTGCCCTCGGCGGCGTTGTGGGCCAGTTGCAGGGTCTGCGCTGCCAGCGCCGGCGTGGTGGCGGCGAGGGCGACGGCGAGGGCGGCAGCCAGGGCCGTGGCTTTTGGAATCGCTTTCAGGGTCGCTGTCGGGATCGCTTTCAGAATCGCTTTAATCATTGTCGTTGCGCTCATGGTTGCTGACGGGACGTGGAGTTGCTGACGTGACGTGGTGAAGTCCTCGCTGTGGCGCGTTTCGGCTCAGCTGGCGTGCGTGAGCGAGATCCGGGACGCCAGGGTCTTCACCATTGCCTGGGTCGAGATGCCATAGCGGTCATGCAAAGTGGGCAGTGCACCGGCGTCGAGAAAGGCGTCCGGCAGCCCGATCTGGTGGAACTCCGGATGTACGCCGGCATTCATCAATAGTGCGGCCACGCTCTCGCCCAGCCCGCCGATGACGGAGTGATTTTCCGCCACGTAGACGGGGCGCTGGGGATGACGCTGGATCTCCTCGAGAATCGTCTGCGCATCCAGCGGCTTGATGGTGGGCGAGTGAAGCACACCCACGTGCATGCCGCGCTCGGCGAGGAGATCGGCCGCTTCGATGGCACGCATGGTCATCAGCCCGGAGGAGATGATCAGGGCATCCTCGCCCTCCATGAGTCTGCGCGCCCTGCCGATCTCGAAGCGGTAGTCCGGGAACCGATCGAGCACGCGGGGCACCTTGCCGCGCAGAAGCCGCAGGTAGACTGGCCCATCGTGGGCGGCCATGGCGTGGGTGGCCTGCTCGATATCCACCGCATCACAGGGATCGACGATGGTGAGGTTCGGCATGCCGCGGAAGATCGCCATGTCCTCGGTCGCCTGGTGGCTCGGCCCGTAACCGGTGGTGAGGCCGGGCAGTGCGCAGACGATCTTGACGTTGAGTCTCTCCTCGGCGATCGCCATGCAGATGAAGTCGTAGGCCCGGCGCGACGCGAACACGCCATAGGTGGTCACGAACGGTATGAAACCCTCGCGTGCCATGCCGGCACCGGCACTCATCAGCAACTGCTCGGCCATCCCCATCTGATAGTGGCGCTCGGGATAGGCCTGGGCGAAGACATGCAGATCGGTGTACTTGCCCAGATCCGCGGTCATGCCGACGATACGCTCGTCGGCCGCGGCCGCCTCGACCAGGGCATGACCGAAAGGCGCCGAGGTGGTCGGCTGACCTTCCGCCGCCAGCGACGCGATCATCGCCGATGTCTTGAGTCGCGGTTGAGTAGTCATGAGTGCTCGCTCCCTGCGGCGTCGGATGGATTGGCGTAGGTATCGTCGAGTTGCTTCAGGGCAACGCGCCATTCGTCTTCGTCGACGCGTATGAAGTGGGTCTTGTCGCGGTTCTCGAGCAGCGGCACGCCGCGGCCCATCAGGGTGTCGCAGATGATGACGCAGGGTTTGCCGTCGGCGCTGTCCAGTGCGGTATCGAAGGCATCGACCAGCGCGGCGATGTCGTTGCCGTCCACCCGCAGGGCGGTCCAGCCGAAGGCGATCCACTTGTCGGCGATGGGCTCGTAGCCGAGCACGCTCGACGACTTGTCGTCGGCCTGCTGATCGTTGACATCGACGATGGCGACCAGGTTGTCGAGCTTCCAGTGGGCGGCCGAGGCCGCGGCCTCCCAGGTCGAGCCCTCGTTGAGCTCGCCGTCGGAGAGCAGGTTGAAGATGCGCGAACGGCTCCGCTTGCGCTTCAGGCCGAGCGCCATGCCGACACCGATCCCCAGCCCGTGGCCCAGGGATCCGCCGGTGATCTCCATACCGGGGGTATAGGCCGCCATCCCCGACATCGGCAGCATGCTGTCGTCGCTGCCGTAGTTCTCGATTTCGCTCTCGCTGATGACACCCGCCTCGATCAACGCGGCATAGAGGGCGATGGCGTAGTGACCGATCGACAACAGGAAGCGATCGCGCTCTTCCCACTGGGGGTCGTCGGCGCGCAGATTCATGGCACGGAAGTAGGCGACCGCAAGGACGTCGGCGATGCCCAGGGCCTGGCCCACGTAACCCTGGCCCTGCACTTCCCCCATGAGCAGTGCATGGCGACGGATCCGATAGGCGTGTCGCCGAAGGGCGGTGATATCGGCGGGGGCGATCACGCGGGGGGTAGCCGGTTGCATAGACAGTGTTCCATAAATTGGTTGACCAATTAACGGTAATGAGAGCATGAAGGGAAAAGAAGACCGACTTTGGTCGCAGAAACGCAATCACAGAGCGCTAGCCACTAGACTTACCCAAGATCGAAATAGGAGAAAAACTTGTCTAGTGGCTGAAAAATACGCTTTCTATCAAGAGATTATGGAGGCGGTGGGAGTCGCCTGGCATCCCACGGTAAGCTCGTGTCGGGGGCTGATCTGAATAACCGAATGCGGCCAGGCTGAGACTAATGGTTAACCATTCCTCGGGTATTGGCTGGCGACAGGCGTGAGACGAGAACACCTCCGGCATCGAGACGATATCGATACCGCGAGGCGTCTTTAGCTCACTGCCACCAGTACGCTCTCCAGCGACTCGCGCGGGATATCGCGGGTGATGAACACCAGTCGCGAGCGGCGGTCGGCGTCGGGCCAGGCGTCGAGCTCCAACGGCGGGTGGAAGATGTGCTGTACGCCGTGAATCACGGTGGGGCGCTCGCGCCCGGCGAGGTTGAGGATGCCCTTGATGCGCAGCATGTTCTCGCCCATCAGCGCCGTCATCAGCTCGAGCCAGGCTTCGAGGCGGCCGAGTTCGATCGGGGCTTCCAGGGTGAAGCAGTGGGCGCGAATGCGGTCGTCGTGGCGGTTGGGATCGCGCGTGGGATCGGATGCGTCGCTGCCTGCCGGCGTGAGCAGTGGCCCGGCACCCGCGGGGCCCGTGCTGAAGGCCAGCCCGGCCAGGCTCGGCGGCTGGGCGTAGGCATCGATCCAGCGGGCGAGATCGGGGCGGGTGCCGTCTCCTCCCATCAGCCCCAGCCCGGTCAAGGCGGCGGCTTCGATCTCACCCTGGACGATATGGCGCTGGCCGGCCCCCGGATTGATCTCGCCCAGGCGCCGGGCGAGTGCCGCCAGCGCCTCTAGAGGTACCAGGTCGGCCTTGGTCAGCAGCAGGCGGTCGGCCACGGCGGCCTGCTTGATCGCTTCCGCGTGCTGGTCGAGGGTGGCGCTGCCGTGGACGGCATCGACGGTGGTGACGATGCCATCGAGCCGGTACTGGCCGACCAGCCTGGGCTCGGTCATCAGGGTGTGCAGAATCGGCGCCGGATCGGCCAGACCGGTGGTCTCGATCACCACGCGGTCGAACTGGCGCCGGCCCTCCCGGGCATAGCGCCAGGGCGCATCGCGCAGCGTGCGGGCGAGGTCGCCGCGAATGGTGCAGCACAGGCAGCCGCTCTCCAGCGCCACCACCTCGGTCTCGTCGGTGGCGCTGAACAGGCGGTGATCGAGCCCGATCTCGCCGAACTCGTTGATGATCACCAGGGTGCGGTCCATGTCGGGCTGGCGCACCAGACGATTGAGCAGCGTGGTCTTGCCGCTGCCGAGAAATCCGGTCAGCAGGGTGACGGGGATGGGGGTCGTCGCGGTCTTGGGCATGGCAGGCGGACCAGGGGTCAGGTGAGTGTCGTCGGTGGAAAGCTTTCTGTCGGAAACCGATAGTGCGTTTTAATTGTTATGTTATAACGTACCTTAAATCAGTCGTGTCGGTATCGTCACGAGTGTAGCGTGTCGGCCCGCCGGCGTGACGCCTTCAAGGTCACGACGCAAAGTCTCGACTCAACGTCGCTATTCAAAGTCACGACTCAGGGTCACCGCGACCTTGCCTCACTTTTCCGTTGTCGGAGGTCCTCATGAAAACGCGCGCCGCCATTGCCTGGGAGCCGAATCGCCCGCTGGAGATCGAAGAGATCGACCTCGAGGGGCCGAAGTCGGGCGAGGTGCTGGTTCGAATCGTCACTACCAGCCTCTGCCACACCGATATGTTCACGCTCTCGGGGCGCGATCCCGAAGGGCTATTCCCCTGCGTGCTGGGGCACGAGGGCGTGGGGATTGTCGAGGAGATCGGCAAGGGCGTGACCTCGGTCAAGCCGGGCGATCACATCATCCCGCTCTATACCCCGGAAGATCCCGACTGCCCCTACATCCAGTCCGGCAAGACCAACCTGTGCCAGACGATCCGCAAGACCCAGGGGCAGGGGTTGATGCCGGATGGCACCAGCCGCTTCTCCTACAAGGGCAAGATGCTGCGCCACTACATGGGCACCAGCACCTTCAGCGAGTACACCGTGCTGCCGGAGATCGCGGTGGCCAAGATCAACCCGGAGGCGCCGCTGTCCAAGGCGTGCGTGATGGGCTGCGCGGTGCCCACCGGTATCGGCGCGGTGCGCAACACCGCCAAGGTGCAGCCGGGGGATACCGTCGCCGTGTTCGGCCTCGGCGCGGTGGGCATGGCGGTGATCCAGGGTGCCAAGCTGCAGGGGGCGGGTCGGATCATCGGTATCGACATCAACTCGGCCAAGTTCGCCCTGGCCGAGTCGCTGGGCGCCACCGAGTGCCTCGACCCGAACGAGCACCCCGAGCCGCTGCACGAGGTGGTCATCGACATGACCAACGGCGGCGTCGACTTCTCCTTCGAGTGTGTCGGCAACGTGCGCCTGATGCGCGCGGCGCTGGAGTGCTGCCACAAGGGCTGGGGCGAGAGCATCATCATCGGCGTCGCCGGCGCCGGCGAGGAGATCGCCACGCGGCCGTTCCAGCTGGTCACCGGGCGGGTCTGGCGCGGCAGCGCCTTCGGTGGCGTGCTGGGCCGTTCGGAGCTGCCGGGCATGGTCGACGAGTGGCTCTCGGGGCGCTTCGATGTCGACCCCTACATCACCCACAACATGACGCACGATCGCATCAATACGGCGTTCGACCTGCTCCATCGCGGCGATGCGATCCGCTCGGTGATCCACTACCAGCCGCAGGAGACCATGACCGGGGATCTGCCCGGGGTGACCCTCGGCGACAACAAGAAGACCCCTGAGCCCGCCTGATCGCGATCGTCTTCGCTTAGTCCGAACTCGCAGCGACGCCCGCGCCTCAACGGGCAATGGCCGGCTCGGGTCGGGCCAGCTCCGCCTCCATCGTCTCGAACTGGCGCGCCACGGCGTCGTGGGGGGCCGCCGTGGCCAGCGAGACGACGACGATGGCGATCAGCGAGAACAGGAACCCGGGCAGGATCTCGTAGAGATCGAAGAGGCCGCCGTGGAGCGCCGACCACACGATCACGGTCACCCCACCGACGATGATTCCGGCCAGCGCGCCCCACTGATTCATGCGCTTCCAGTAGAGCGCCAGCAGCAGCGTGGGGCCGAAGCTGGCACCGAATCCGGCCCAGGCGTAGGAGACCAGCCCCAGTACGTTGGAGTCGGGGGCGAGAGCCAGCAGCAGGGCGATGGCGGAAACGCCGAGCACGGCGAGCCGCCCGACCCGCAGCAGTTCGCGCTGCGAGGCATGCTGGCGGAACATCGCCTTGTAGAGATCGTCGGCGATGGTCGAGGAGCAGATCAGCAACTGGGAGTCCGCGGTGGACATCACTGCGGCGAGAATGGCGGTCAGCAGCACGCCGGCGACCACCGGATTGAAGAGGATGTCGACCATGAACATGAAAATACGCTCCTGGTCGTCGAGCCCGGCGGGGAAGAAACCGTGCCCGAGCACGCCGATCGCCAGCGCGCAGACCAGACCGATCCCGGTCCAGCTCACCGAGAGCAGACGGGCCCGGGGGATGTGGCGATGGTCGTCGATGCCGGCGAAACGCGCCAGCGAGTGCGGCTGGCCGAAGTAGCCAAGGCCCCAGGCCAGCGAGCTGGCGACGACGATCCAGCCCAGCGTCTCGCCGCTGGCGGCGTCGGTGAACCAGCGCAACAGCATCGGCGATGCCTCACGCACCGACTCGAGCGAGGCCGTGACGCCACCGAGTTCCATTACCGCCGCCACCGGCACCGCGACCAGCGCCAGCAGCATCATGATGCCCTGCAGCACGTCGGTCCAGGAGACCGCCAGGTAGCCGCCGAAGAAGGTGTAGGAGACGATCGCCAGCAGGCCGACCACCACCGCCAGCTCGTAGTTCATGCCGAACACGGTATTGAGCAGCTTGCCGCCGGCGACGAGCCCGGAGCTGGTGTAGAACAGGTAGAAGACGATGATGAAGATGGAGGCGACCAGACGCAGCCCGCCGGTGTGGCGCTGGAAGCGCTCGGCCAGGAACTCGGGGATGGTCAGGGCATCGTTGGCGACGAAACTGTAGACGCGCAGGCGCTGGGCGACCAGCAGCCAGTTGAGCAGCGAACCCGCGAGCAGCCCGGCGGCGATCCAGAACGCGGAGAGCCCGGACAGGTAGGCTGCACCCGGCATCGCCACCATCAGCCAGCCGGACATCTCCGAGGCGCCGGCCGAGATGGCGGTGGCGAACGGGCCCAGCGAGCGCCCGCCGAGCACATAGTCGGAGAAATCCGAAGAGCGCTTCCAGGCGGCGTAGCCGATGATCAGCATCACCAGAAAGTAGAGCACGAAGGTCGCGACGACGACCGCGTTATCGTTGTTCGTCATGCGGGGAACTCCTGTGTGGAGCGGCTCTTGGCGTCTTTGTTCGACTGTCACCGTCGCCGCTTGGATTATCGTTCTTTCTGTGCACTACCCACTCGAAGGACGGCCCTCGAGCGCGCCGCGATGGGCCGCACCGACACCCTCTTTCACCGCGTCGCGGAAACCGTGGTCGACCATGGACTCCAGTCCTAGCGTGGTGATGCCGCCGTAGGCGAGAAAGCGGTCGACGATCGCGCCGGGGTCGGTATCGGTCTGGCGGATCAGCGCCAGGCTACCCGCCAGACTCTCGACCACGGCACGCCGCGCCAGCGCCTCGGGCAGCCCCTGATCCAGAGCGTGCTCGATCAGGCTGGCCGCCAGCAGGGCGGGAAAGGCGGGGCCGCTGCCGGTGAGTGCGGTCAGGTAGTCGAGCTGGTGCTCGTCGCCGACCTCGTCGACGGGGCCGCAGGCGGCGAGCAGGTCGCCGACCAGACGCCGCTCGTCGGCATTCACCGCCGTGTCGGCTACCCATGGTGTATAGGAGCGGCCGATCTCGGCGGCGGCATTGGGCATGGCGCGAACCAGGCGCGTGGCACCGGTGGCGCGGGCGAGCTCGGCGAGCGACACCTGCGCCATCAGCGAAATCACCAGGTGGGATTCGAGAGAGAGCGTCAGCGTGGCGAACTGCGCTGGGCGCAACGCGAGGACGACGATATCGGCGCGGTCGAGCAACGCCTCGGGGCTCTCGATGCGGACGACATCGGGCCAGTCGGCGTAGCGGTCGCCATGGCGGCTGGAGGTGACCGCCAGCCGATCCGGGGAGAGCAGGCCGCGCGTCAGCAGGGCACGCCCGAACGCGCCGCCCAGCCAGCCGTTACCGCCCAGGATGCCGAGCGTCGGTCGGTGAGCCATCGGCTACCTCCTGTCGTGCGGCGGCGAGTTCCTCGGCGGGAAACCGCGTGCGGTGGCGGGCGGCGAAACGGGCCAGATCGCTCTCGGTGCAGGGCTGGCCGGTGAAGATGCGAACGTACTCGGCGACGCGGCTGATGCGGGTGTCCTTGCTCTCCTGTACGTGCATGGAGATGTAACCGATCTGGAGCAGGTAGACGGTCCTTGCGCGGGTGTCCGCCTCCAGCGCGGGGTAGCCGAAGCGCGAGAACATCGCCTGGATCGCGGCCAGACGCTCGGCATCGGCGCGCTGCACGCGCTCGGCCACCGCCGGATCCTGCAGGCTCCAGCTGCGCACGGCGTATTCGAATTCGGAATCGAACACCGCGGGATCGAACCAGCAGTCGAACACGTTGAGCGTGGCCTCGACGATCGAGGCGGCGTAGCGCTCGCTCTGGTCGATGACGGCCCGGGTGTTCTGGCTCTCCCAGCGCGCCAGCAGCGCCGCCAGGATCTCCTCGCGATCCTTGAACAGCCAGTAGAAGCTGGTGCGCGAGGTGTTCAGCTTCCTGGCCAGCGGTACGATCTTGACCGCGCCGACGCCGGCATTGACGAGCAGCTCGTAGGCCGCATCGATCCAGGCTCTCTGGTTGTTGGCGAGATCGTCTTTCACGTCGGATCCTTGTTAGCGATGGGCAGGACAGCGAGGTTAACAGAGCCCTTAGACCTTTTGTGTACGCCGGTGTCATGCCAATTGACACTGGTGTACAGCGAGCGCTAGCGTGATGTCAACCCCACAACAACAAGGGTGCCCGACCGTGAAGAACGATCCGCTGCTGCAGCCGCTGACGCTCAAGAACCTGACGCTCAAGAACCGCGTCATGCTGACCTCCCACGAGCCCGCCTATCCCGAGGACGGCATGCCCAAGGCGCTCTACCGGGCCTATCACGTCGAGCGCGCCAAGGCCGGCGTGGCGCTGACCATGACCGCCGGCTCCGCGGCGGTATCGCGGGACAGCCCGCCGGTGTTCAACAACATCCTCGCCTACCAGGACGAGGTGGTGCCGTGGATGCGCGAACTGACCGACGCCTGCCACGAGCACGGCACGGCGGTGATGATCCAGTTGACGCATCTGGGCCGGCGCACGCGCTGGGACAAGGGGGACTGGCTGCCGGTGGTATCGGCCTCCAACCGCCGCGAGGCGTCCCATCGCGCCTATCCCAAGAAGGCCGAGATCTGGGATATCGAGCGCCTGATCCGCGACTACGCCGACGCCGCCGAGCGGATGCGCGCCGCGGGGCTCGACGGCCTCGAGATCCAGGCCTACGGCCACCTGATGGATCAGTTCTGGTCGCCGCTGACCAACGAACTCGAGGGTCCCTACGGCGGCAGTCTGGACAATCGTCTGCGCTTCACCTTCGAGGTGCTCGAGGCGATCCGCCGGCGTGTCGGCGAGGATTTCCTGCTCGGCGTGCGTTACACCGGTGACGAGTGCCTGCCCGGCGGTTTCGACGCCCGCGACGGCATGGAGATTTCGAAGCGGCTCAAGCGGAGCGGGCTGGTCGACTTCCTCAACGTAGTCAAGGGGCACATCGATACCGACCCGGGACTCACCGATGTCATCCCCATCCAGGGCATGCCCAGCGCGCCGCATCTCGACTTCGCCGGCGACATCAAGCGCGAGGTGGATTTTCCCACCTTCCACGGCGCCAAGATCCAGGACGTCGCCACCGCGCGCCACGCCATCGCTTCCGGCAAGGTGGACATGATCGGCATGACCCGCGCGCACATGGCCGACCCGCACCTGATGCGCAAGGTGATCGAGGGGCGCGAGGAGGAGATCCGGCCCTGCGTCGGCGCCAACTACTGCCTCGACCGCATCTACCAGGGCGGTGCGGCCTACTGCATCCACAATCCGGCCACCGGCCGCGAGACGACCATGCCGCATACCATCGCGCCGGCCGAGATCAGGCGTAAGGTCGTGGTGGTGGGAACCGGCCCCGGGGGAATGGAAGCGGCCCGGGTCGCCGCCGAGCGCGGCCACGAAGTGGTGGTGTTCGAAGCGGCCGACGCGCCGGGCGGGCAGGTCCGGCTCACCGCCCAGAGCGAGCGCCGGCGCGAGATGATGGGCATCATCGACTGGCGTTACGAGCGCTGCCAGGCGCTGGGCGTCACCTTCCACTTCAACGTCTTCGCCGAGCAGGAGGAAGTGGTGGCGGAGTCGCCGGACGTGGTCATCGTCGCCACCGGCGGCCTGCCCAACGAGGAAGCGCTGGCGCAGGGCAACGAACTGGCGGTGACCGGCTGGGACATCCTCTCGGGGCATGCCACGCCGGGACGCAACGTGCTGGTCTACGACGACGCCGGCGACCATACCGCGCTGCAGGCGGCCGAGGTCATCGCCAGGAGCGGGGCTCGGGTCGAGTACATGACCGCGGATCGCGCGCTGGCGCCCGAGGTGATGGCGATGAACCTGGTGCCCTACATGCGCACGCTGCAGGTGCTCGACACCACCTTCACGCCGACCTTCCGCCTGGTCGCGCTGCGGCGCGAGGGCGACGAGCTGGTGGCGTCGGTGGAGAGCGACTACACCCGCGTCGGCAAGGAGCGCCGCGTCGACCAGGTGGTGGTCAACTTCGGCACCCTGCCCATGGACGATCTCTACGAGTCGCTCAAGCCGCTGTCGAACAACCAGGGCATGGTCGACTACGACAAGCTGATCGTCGGCGATCCGCAACCGATCGTCGCGTCGGACGACACCGGGGCGGGCTTCCAGCTGTTCCGGATCGGCGATGCGATCTCGCACCGCAATACCCACGCCGCGATCTATGACGCCCTGCGTCTGGTCAAGGATCTGTGAGCACCGCCGGCGTCGCCGGCCAGGGTGGCTGCTGCAGTCGCGACTCGAGGTTCAGGGTACCTGCACCATGCCTACGTCAGGGGCTCGACGGAGCCAACACGAGGGTCTTCCACAATGCCAATATCGACTTCCGAACTAGACGACCTGCTGGCTCGCCGCCGCTCCGGCTACTCGCTGGCGCAACCTTTCTATACCGACGAGGATATTTTCCGGATCGATCTGGAGCGCCTATTCCATCGACACTGGCTCTACGCGATCCCAGCCTGCCAGTTGGCCAAACCGGGCAGCTATGTCAGCCAGTGGGTCGGCAACGCCGGTGTGCTGATCGTGCGCGGCCAGGATGGTGCCATCCGTGCGTTCCACAACAGTTGTCGTCATCGCGGCTCGGTGCTCTGCAAGGCGGGCGAGGGCCACGTGGCCAAGCTCGTCTGCCCCTACCACCAGTGGACCTACGAACTCGACGGCAGGCTGCTCTGGGCCCGTGACATGGGGCCCGACTTCGATCCGGCCTCGCATGGTCTCAAGCCTGTCCACTGCCGTGAGCTGTGCGGGCTGATCTATATCTGCCTGGCGGACGAGGCGCCGGACTTCGACGCCTTCGCCTCGCTGGCGGCTCCCTACCTGCAGGTTCACGATCTCGATCAGGCCAAGGTGGCCCACGTCTCGACCATCGTCGAGAAGGCCAATTGGAAGCTGGTGTGGGAGAACAATCGCGAGTGTTATCACTGTGACGGCAACCACCCGTCGCTGTGCCACTCCTTCTCTCCCGATCCCGATATTGCCGGCGTGCGGCCGGACGGCACGATACCCGAGCGGCTCATGGCCCACTTCGAGCGCTGCGAGGCCGCGGGCTCGCCATCGCGGTTTCGCATCGCCGACAGTGGCCAGTATCGGCTGGCGCGGATGCCGCTGCAGGCGGGCGCGGTGAGCTACACCCTCGATGGCAGGCCGGCGGTGGCGTACTCGCTCGGCCGGGTGAGTCCCGCCGACGCGGGTACGCTGATGAAATTCCACTACCCTTCGACGTGGTCGCACTTCCTGCCCGATCAGTCGATGACGTTCCGGATCAACCCGATCAGTGCCACCGAGACCGAAGTCACCACTACCTGGCTGGTTCACAAGGATGCCGTGGAGGGCGTCGATTACGATCTCGACCGGCTGACCGAAGTCTGGATTCACACCAACGACGAGGACCGCGAAGTCGTGGAGAACAACCAGCAGGGCATCCAGTCCCTGGGCTACGAGCCCGGACCCTACTCCATGGCCCAGGAAAGCGGCGTCGCCCAGTTCGTCGACTGGTATTGCGAGACGCTTGAAACTCAGGCACCTCGTCCCCGGTTGAAGGCGGTGGAGACATGACCGGGCCTTCCTTGTCCGCGTCGTCGCCGACGTTGTGGTAGGACCGGGGTCCGCTTGCCGCTATCGACTCCTCCTCGTGAATCAGTACTCCTGAGGCGTTGAATCCTGTCTGAGCAAGTAGATCACCAGAATGGAAAGGGCGGCGAGCAGGGCGGCGGCGGTCATCAACAGGATCGAATGGCTGGACGAGAAGGCAGTTTTGCCTGCCGCGATCAGTGCTTCTGCCTGAGGCTCGGCGAGGTCCCGGGCGACCACATAGCTGTCACCGATGGAGCGCGCCGCGCGCTCGACCTGAGACGACGGGATGTCGGGCACCAGCACGATGGTGCGACTGTACACGCTGGACAGGAACACACCGAACAGCGTGATTCCCAGTCCGCTGCCGAGTTCGTATGCCGTGGCTTCCAACGAACCCGCCGCTCCGCCCTGGCTGGACGCTACCGAGCTCATGATGGCGATGGACGAGGCCGTCAGGCCGATGCTCAGGGCCAGGCCAAGGAGTGCCAACATCAGGGGGACCGTCAGCCCCGGATGCTCGAAGTCGGAACGGGCCAGGCATGCCAGGGCTGCTGCGGCAATCGCCAGTGACAGGCTGGCGACCAGGCGCAGGCCGAACAGGTTGGAAAGGTAGCCGGCGACCGGGCCACCGAGAGCGGCCGCGGCCATGATCGGGATCATGAAGATGCCGGCTTGCAACGGCGTTCTATCCAGGACGTACTGCAGCTCCTGTGCCAGCGTCAGTTCGACGCCGGCCAGTGCGCCACTCGCCACCACGGCCATGATGATGCCGGCCAGGATCGGCGGGCGCGAGAATAGCGACAGGTCGAGCAAGGGCTCCGGTGCGCGCAGCTGCAAGCGTACGAAGACCAGCAGCAGGCCGAGGCCAAGCAGCGCCACTGAGAGTCCCATGTACAGCGGCTGTGACGCGCCGAAAGCCGCCTTGATGCCGTATACCAGCGCGAGCATGCCTGCGATGAGCAATACGGCCTGCCAGGGAGCCCACTGACGCGGTGTCGTTTCTTCTGTCAGTGGCAGCAGGATAAAGACCAGCGGGATGACGGCCAGCATGATCGGTACGTTGATCAGAAAGGCCGAGCCCCACCAGAAATGCTCCAGCAGGGCACCGCCGATCAGTGGCCCCAGCGCCGCGCCGGCTGCGCCCACCGTGCCCCAGAGGCCCAGCGCCATGGCGCGTTCGTTGTGGTCCTCGAAGGTGCGGCGGATGATACCCAGCACGCACGGCATGATCATCGAACCGCCGAGGGCGAGCAGTGCCCGTGTCCCGATCAGCATGGCGGGTGTCGGGGCGAAGGCGGCCAGTAGCGAGGCGAGGCCGAATACCACCAGACCGCCGAGCAGCACGCGGCGGTTGCCGACTCGGTCGGCCAGGGTACCCATCGGCACCAGCAGGCCCGCCATCAGCAGCGGATAGATGTCGATGATCCACAGCACCTCGGTGGCCGAGGCGCCGAGCGCCAGGGTCAGCGAGGGCACGGCGATATGCAGGATGGTCATGTCGATGACCACCGGCAGGAAAGCCAGCATCACCGCCAGCAGGATCAGCCAGCGGCGGGGAATGGTGGGCAACCGTGACATCGCGCTCCTCCATTGTCGGGCGTGAGAGAGTGCCGGGACGTGTCAGGACCCGCGGCGACGCCGTGCGCGCCAGGCGCTGAAGCGTTCCTGGGTGCCGATGACGAAGACGAAGAACGCCGGTACGAAGAACACTGCCAGCAGGGTGCCGCTGAGCATGCCGCCGAACACGCCGGTGCCGATGGCGTGCTGGGTTTCGGCGCTGGCGCCGGAGGCCAGCATCAACGGCACCACGCCGAGGGTGAAGGCCAGCGAGGTCATCAGGATCGGGCGCAGGCGCAAGCGTGCGGCGGTCATGGCGGATTCCACCAGCGGGCGGCCTTCGGCGTGCAGCCGGCGGGCGAACTCGACGATCAGGATGGCGTTCTTCGCCGACAGGCCGATGAGGGTGATGATCCCCACCTTGAAGAACACATCGTTGGGCAGGCCGCGCAGCATCACCGCGGCTACCGCGCCGAGCAGGCCCAGCGGTACCACCAGCATCACCGACAGCGGGATCGACCAGCTCTCGTAGAGCGCCGCCAGCACCAGGAACACCACCAGCGCCGAGAGCGCCATCAGCATTGGCGCCTGCGCCGCCGACTGGCGCTCCTGCAGCGACTGCCCGGTCCAGGCCACGGCGTAGCCCGGTGGCAACTGCGCCACCAGGCGCTCCATCTCGGCCATCGCCGCACCGCTGGAAACACCCGGCGCGGCGCCCCCGGCGATGCGCACGGCGGGAAAGCCCTGGAAGCGCAGCATCTGCTGCGGCATCTCACCCCATACCGGCGTCACCACCTCGCGCAGCGCCACCATGCCGCCGCTGGCGTTACGCACGCGCAGGCCGAGCACGTCGTCGAGCTGCATGCGCGCCGGGGCGTCGGCCTGCACGATCACCTGCTGCATGCGCCCGGCATTGGGGAAGTCGTTGACGTAGAGCGAGCCCATGGCCGCCGACAGCGTGTTGCTCACGGCGGCGAAGGACAGCCCCATGGCTTCGGCCTTCTGGCGGTCGATCTCCAGACGGATGCTCTCGCCGGGGGGCAGGCCATCGGGGTAGACATCGCTGACGAGCTTGCTCTGTGCGGCCAGTGCCGTCAGCTGCGCCTGGGCGTCCATCAGCGCGGCCTCGCCCCGGTTGGCGCGATCCTGCAGGAACAGGCTGAAACCGGATGACGTACCCAGCTCGTCGATCGCCGGCGGCATCAGGCTCATCACCGTACCCTCGACGTTGTCCGCCATGGCCTGCTGCGCCAGCTCGGCTTCCTCGGCGGCGGTGGCGCCGTCGCGCTGATCCCACTCCTTGAGCATGGTGAAGGCGATGGCCGCGTTGGGGCCGGAGCCGGAGAAACTGAAGCCCAGCACTACCAGATTGGCATCCAGCGCCGGGCGCGTGGCCACGTGCGCCTCGTAGGCCTTGACCACTTCCAGCGTGCGTTCGCTGGTGGCGCCGGTGGGCAACTGGATGGAGGTCATGAAGTAGCCCTGGTCCTCGTCGGGCAGGAAGGACGACGGCAGCCTCGTGGCCGCGAAGGCCAGCACCGCGCAGAGCACGGCGAAGAGCGCCATCATCCGCCCGCTGCGCCCGAGCAGGCGCGTCACCCGCGTACTGTAGTTCGCCGTGAGGCGCTCGAAGCCGCGGTTGAAGGCGCCGAAGAAGCCGCGCTTGGCATGATGATCCGCGCTTACCGGGCGCAGCAGCGTGGCACACAGCGCCGGAGTCAGGCTCAGGGCGAGGAAGGCCGAGAACAGGATCGATACCGCCATCGACAGGGTGAACTGCTGGTAGATCACCCCCACCGAGCCGCTGCCGAAGGCCATGGGGATGAATACGGCGGTGAGCACCAGGGTGATACCGATGATCGCCCCGGTGATCTCCCGCATCGCCCGCATGGTCGCTTCTTTTGGCGACAGGCCCTGGGTGGCCATCAGCCGCTCGACGTTCTCCACCACCACGATGGCGTCGTCGACGATGATGCCGATGGCCAGCACCATGCCGAACATGGTTAGCGAGTTGATCGAGAAGCCGGCCAGCAGCATCACCGCGAAGGTGCCGAGCAGCGCGATGGGGGCGACGATGGCCGGGATCAGCGTATAGCGCAGGTTCTGCAGGAACAGCAGCATCACCAGGAACACCAGCGCCATGGCCTCGAACAGGGTGTGGACCACCTTCTCGATGGAGACCTTGACGAAGGGCGCGGTGTCGAACGGCACCGAGTAGGCCATGCCCGCCGGCAGGCTCGGCGCCAGCTCGGCCAGGCGCTCACGCACCGCCGATGCGGTGCGCACGGCATTGGCGCCGGGCGAGAGCTGAATGGCGGCACTGGTCGCCGCCACCCCGTTCTCGCGGTTGGAAAAGCCATAGGACTGCGCGCCCAGCTCGACCCGGGCCACGTCGCCGAGCACCACCTTGGCGCCATCGGCGCTCGCGCGCAGCACGATGGCGGCGAACTGTTCCGGGGTGGAGAGTTGCCCTTGTACGGTCAGCGGCACGGTCACGCGCTGGCCCTGCACGGTTGGCTCGTCACCGATCCGGCCGGGAGCGATCGGGGTATTCTGCTGTTCGATCGCCTGGGCCAGGTCGTTCATGGTCAGCCCGTAAGCGGTGAGCTTGTGCGGGTCGACCCAGACGCGCATCGCCTGCTCGGCGCCGAACAGCTGCACGCGCCCCACGCCGTCGATACGACGCAGCTCCTGGACGATATTGCGCGCCAGGTAGTCGTTCAGCGCGATCTCATCAAACTGGCCGTTGGGCGAGGTCATGCCGACCATCATCAGAAAGTTGGAGGCGGCCGACTCCACCTCCAGGCCGTTCTGGCGCACGGCCTGGGGCAGGCGTGACTCGACCGCCCTGATGCGGTTCTGCACGTCCACCTGGGCCAGCTCGGGATTGGTGCCCGGCTTGAAGGTGGCGGTGATCTGCGCACTGCCCGAGGCATCCACCGAGGACTCGAAGTAGAGCAGGTTCTTGACCCCCGAGAGTTCGCGCTCGATCAGGCCCACCACCGAGTCGTTGAGGGTCTGCGGCGTGGCCCCCGGGTAGGTGGCGGTGAGACTGACCGAGGGCGGCGCCACCGAGGGGTAGCGGGCGATGGGCAATTGCGGGATGGCGATGACCCCGACCAGCACGATGAACAGGGCGATGACCCAGGCGAATACCGGGCGGTTGATGAAGAGCTGCGGCATGACGATCTCTCCGAACTCAGCGCGCGGCGGCGCTAAGGGGTTCGCCGCTGGCAGCGGGCTGCCAGGGGCGCGTGGCGACCTGAGTCTCGGGTCTCAGGCGCTCGATGCCCTCGATGACCACCTGCTGCCCGGCGCTGAGCCCGGACACCACGCGGTAGCGGCCCGCGACCAGCTCGCCGAGTTCGACGGGTACCTGGCGTACCTGGTCCTGGCCATCGACCACCCACACGCTGGCCTGGCCCGCCGTGCGGGTCACCGCCTGCTGCGGCACGCTCAGCGCGGCGGGGTAATGCGCGCGGGGAATCCGCGCCTGCACGTAGAGACCGGGCAGCAGGCGGTGCTGCGGGTTGTCCACCCGCACGCGCAGCAGCACGTCGCCGGTGCCGGCATCCACCTGGATGCCGGAGAACAGGATGCGCCCGCGCAGGCCCAGGGGCTTGCCGTCGCTGCCGAGGATCTCCACGTTCGGTTCCGGCGTCGCCGAGCCGGCCTGCTGGCGCAACGTCTCCAGGCGCGAGGCGGGCTGGCGCACGTCGACGTAGACCTGATCGATCTGCTGGATGCGCGCCATGGGCGTGGTATCGGCGGATGAGACCAGCGCGCCTTCGCTGACCATTGCCTGGTCGATGCGCCCGGCGATCGGTGCCTCGACGCTGGCGAAGCGCAGGTCCAGCTGGCGCCTTGCCAGCGTCGCTCTGGCCTGGGTCACATCCGCGGCGGCCTGATCGCGCAGCGCGATGGCGTCGTCGTAGGCCTGGCGGCTGATCGCCTCACTGCGTCTCAGCGTGGTCAGACGCTCAGCCTTGGTGCGGGCCTGGGTCAGCGTCGCCTGGGCCCGTTGCAGCGCCGCCGCGGCGACGTCGACCTCGGCCTCGAAGGTTGCCGGATCGATCTGGAAGAGCGTCGTGCTGGCTTCGACCTGGCTGCCCTCCTCGAACAGCCGTCGCTTGACGATGCCGGAGACCTGGGCGCGCACCTCGGCGCTGCGCACGGCGGCCACGCGCCCGGGCAGCGCTTCATGCACCCACAGCTCGTGAGCTTCCAGCGTCATCACCGAAACCGGGATCGGCGCGGCTGAGGGCGCGGAGGTGTCGGCGTGGGGGTTGCAGCCGGCCAGCCCGGCCATGGCCATGCCAGCCAGCGCCAGCCGTCCGACGCTGACCAGCCTCAGCGCGCGCGACCCCAGCTCCCGCGACAGCCGCAGCCAGAGGCTCGGCCCCCACCGGTGACGCCGGCAAGGCGTGGCATACGCTGCTGGTTTTCCGGTGCGCTGCTGTCGATCTCTTCGGTTCATTCCCCGCCTCGCCATATCCCACCTCAGTGAACACGCTCTTCGATCCGTCCGCCGCGGCGGGCGAGGAGCGTGGCGGCAGTCTGACGTAGCGCTATCGAGAGGGTGTCGAGGGGCGATGGAGAAAGCATGGAGGGCGCGCTAACATTGAGCGCCGCCGTCATCGAGCCCGACCATGTCTGACGCCCAAGCGCGACCCGGTGCACCCGCCCAGGGGCTGGTGCTGATCGCCGAAGACGAAGCCGAGATCGCCGAGATTCTCGCCGCCTATCTGCAGCGCAGCGGCCTGCGTACCCGCCACGCCGCCGACGGCCAGGCCGCTCTCTCCCTGCACCAGACCCTCAAGCCGGATCTGATCCTGCTCGACGTACAGATGCCACTCATCGATGGCTGGAAGGTGCTCAGCGAAATCCGCTCGCGGGGCGACACCCCGGTGATCATGCTCACCGCGCTCGATCAGGACATCGACAAGCTGATGGGGCTGCGCCTGGGCGCAGACGACTATGTGGTCAAGCCCTTCAACCCGGCCGAGGTGGCGGCGCGGGTGGAGGCGGTGCTGCGACGCACCCGGGCGAGCGCGCCCGCCGCCGCGCAGGTGCTGCGCGTCGGTGCCTTCGAGATCGATCTGGAGAGCCACCACGCCAGCGTCAGCCAGGGCGGGCAGACGCACCCGCTGGCGCTGACCCTGACCGAGTTCAAGCTGCTGGCCTGCCTGATGCGCGCGCCCAAGCGGGCGTTCAGCCGCACTGAGCTGCTGGAGAGCTGCCTGCCCGAAGGCGATACCCTGGAGCGCACCGTGGACAGCCACGTTAGCAAGTTGCGCAAGAAGCTCGAAGCCCTCGGCATTCAGGGCGTGCCAACCAGTGTCTGGGGCGTGGGTTATCGCTTCGGTGTCGAGCCATGAAGCGTGCCCCGGGCCTGCGCCGGCAGATCATCCAGTCCCTGGCGGTGATGGCGCTGGGCATCATCCTGATGTCCGTATGCGGCTCCTATGTCTTCTACGCCATTGCCATCGCCTATCTGCCGGAAAGCATATCCGACACCTGGATACCCTCGCGGGTGGAGATGATCTGGATCGGCTGTACCATCGTTGCCGCGCTCGGCATGGCAGTGTTCTTCGCCATTCGCCTGTCGCGGCGCCTGCTCACGCCATTGAATTCGGTGGCGTACAGCCTGCGCGAAGTGGCCCAGGGCAGGCTGACCGCGCGTGCGCGGATGGACGAACGGGCCATGGGCGAGACGGCACAGCTGGTGCGCGACTTCAACGCCATGGCCGAGCGCCTGCAGAGCATGACCCGCGAGCGCGAGTTCTGGAACGCCGCCATTGCCCATGAGCTCCGCACGCCGGTGACCATTTTGCGCGGCCGCTTGCAGGGCCTTTCGGAAGGCGTGTTCACGCCCAGCAGCGAGCTGTTCGAGGGCCTGCTGGGCCAAGTGGAAGGGCTGAACCGGCTGATCGAGGATCTGCGGGTATTGAGCCTCAACGACAGTGGCCATCTGGAGCTGCAACGGGCCGAGGTGGATCTAGCTCAGGAACTCGGCAGCGTTCTGCAGGCCTTCGCCGCGCCACTGGCGGAAAAGGGTTTCCACCTGCGTAGTGAATTCGAGGCGAACCTGAGGGTGAAGTGCGACCCGGTGCGTCTGCGCCAGGCGCTGATGGCGCTGCTGGAAAACGCCCTGCGCCATGCCGATCCAGGCACCCTGCAAGTGCGCCTTGAGCAGGCCGACGGCGACTGCCGGCTGATCGTGGAGGACGACGGCCCCGGCATCGACAGCGCCCTGGCCGCCGACATCTTCGAGGCCTTTCGCCGTGGCGACCCCTCACGCTCGCGCAAGAGCGGCGGCAGTGGCCTGGGGTTGGCCGTGGTCAGGGCCATCGCCGAGGCACACGGCGGCCAGGCGATTTGCCGGCCCACGGGGCGAGGGGGCAGTGCATTCGTCATCGCCTGGCCGCTTGGAGCGGCCGTGACTTAGTCATGCTCGCCGAGAAAAACGATGCCGAGATGAGCCGTGCCTCACGACTCAACTCTCCCGCAGCATCTGCTCCAGCATGGCGGCGTTGGGGTCGTCCGGCCGGCTGACGACGGCATAGTTGTAGTTGCCCTTCGACCAGTACTGCGCCATGAGCTGACCGTCGACCCGCTTGCCCGGTTCCAGCATGTGATGGCCCGCCCCCGGCGGGCGGATATACATCATCATCTGGCGCCCGGTCCGATCGCGATAGACCACCATGGCGGCAGGCCCTTGATCGGTGGCCAGCAGCCGGGCGTCGGTCATCTCCAGGCCGGCGGCGCTGAGATCCGGGGGCATGATCCCGTCACTGAAATGGGCCTGAAACAGCTTGACGATCTTCTCGCGACTATTGGCGCCTGGTTCGGGGACGGCGGTATCGCTGACGCCGACAACGCTGTTCCCGTCGATGGCCGTGTTCCCGTCGAACGAGACGCTGTCGGTGAACAGGCGGTAGGCCTGAACGGCATCCGCCATCGGCGGTGGCGAGGCCGGAGTCGTCATGTCGCGCATCGTCCAGCCGCCGCTCAGGCCGATGCCCAGGGTCATCACCAGCATGGCGGCCGTGGCCAGCCAGCGCCGTTGCCCGGCCCGCTGGCGACGCCGGATCGCGGCCGGATCGAGCGAGGCATTGGCCGGCCACTGTTCGGGATTGGCGTACCGCGCGCGCAAGTGTTGGCTGTTCCTGCGCCACGCCTCGAGTTCCGCCGCCCGTTCCGGGTTGGCCTGGAGCCAGGTTGCCACCCACTGCCGACGCTCGGCGTCCAGCTGATCGTCGAGATAGGCGTGCAGGTGCTGTTCGGTAGGTCGATTCGGATTCATTTGAGCCTCCTGAGTGACGGTGCCGGACGCTTCTCGCGCGGTTCTCCTTCATCCAGCTCGCGCAGGGAACGACGCGCTCTGGAGAGTCGCGACATCACCGTACCCATCGGAATGTCCAGGGTTTCGCTCACCTCGCGGTAGCTCAGCCCCTCCACCGAGACGAGCATGAGCAGGGCGCGATGCTCGGGAGGCAGTCGATCGAACGCCTCCCAGGTGGCATTGGCCACGACGATATCTTCCGCCGAGGCGCTGGTCTGGGGCTCGCCGGTGAACAGCTGCATGAGCCGCGCGTAGCGACCGGCGCGACGGCGACCGTCGATGAACTGACGGTACAGGATCGAGAACAGCCAGGCGCGCAGGTCGCCATCGGCGCGGCGGCGCTGCCAGTGGCTGATGGCCTTTTCCAGCGTCGACTGCACCAGGTCATCGGCATCGCTGGGATTCTGGGTCAGCGACACGGCAAAGCGCCGCAAACGGGGCAGTAGTTCACGCAGTTGATCGTCATCGGGTGGATTCATGGAGGTTCCAGCGTATCGAAGGAAGTCGCTGTAGGACGAACCGACGGCAATTCTATTCCCTTTCATCGTCAAGGGAATCGCCAATCTCCCGGCGCCGGGATTCAGGCACGCATGAAGACCGGGAAAAACGAGGACCGGGAATAAAGCGTCGGCAGCGGCGTCCTACTCGCTCCACTCAGGCAACGTTGCCCGGAGCAGACATGACCCAGAACGCCTCACCGCCGCCGAAACTGATATTGAGGTTCACGATCATCGGCCTCGTCATCGCCATTCTGGCGACGGCCTTCGCCTACGTGGGCGGTTGGCTGGACCCCGGCCGGCTGACCCCGGATCGGATGATCAATACGCTGGAGGACAACGCCGGCGTTCACGAAGGCTACCGCCGCAATCACGCCAAGGGGTACTGCGTGGTGGGCAGCTTCGAGAGCAATGGCAACGCGGAGAGCCTGTCCCGCGCCACGGTTTTCGAAACGGGACGCGTCAGCCCGCTCATCGGCCGCCTAGCGATCCCCGGGGGAGACCCGCACGCCAATGATGGCATGCCGCCGATACGCAGTTTCGCGCTGCAGTTCCAACTGCCGAACGACGAGCAGTGGCGAACCGCGATGAACGCGATGCCGGTATTCCCGGTATCGACGCCACAGGCGTTCTGGGAACTGTTGCAAGCCTCACAGCCGGATCCGCAAACCGGCAAGCCGGACCCCGCGAAAATGGCGGCCTTCTTTGCCGACCATCCGGAAACCAAGCCATTCCTGGCATGGGTGAAAACCGCCCGGCGCTCCTCGAGCTTCGTCAACGTCGAGTACAACAGCCTCGATGCCTTCCGCTTCATCGATGCCGGCGGGACGACCCACTTCGTACGCTGGGGGCTGATGCCGGAAGCGCCCTTCACGCCGATGACCGAGGCCCAGAAGCAGGATCCCGATTTTCTGTCCCGGGACTTGCGGGAACGCCTGGATAAGGGGCCCCAGCGCTGGCACCTGATCGTCACCGTGGCCAATCCCGGTGACCCCACCGACGATGCCACCCTGGCCTGGCCGGCGGATCGCCGCCAGATCGATGCCGGCATCGTCACCATCGACCGTGCCCAGGACCAGGCCGACGGCCCCTGTCGTGACATCAACTACGACCCGCTGGTGCTGCCCGACGGTATCGCTGGCTCCGATGATCCGTTGCTGAGCGCGCGTTCAGCCGCCTATTCGGAGTCCTACAATCGACGCACTCGCGAGGAGGCCGAATCGGCGACATCCTCGACCCAGGAGCCACGATCATGAATCCACGGACTGCCGCTACCTTTTCCCTTCCCGCCCGTCTGCTGCACTGGCTGATGGCGCTCATGATCCTGACGATGCTGTTTGTCGGCGTCGGCATGGTGGCCACGGTTTCCGAGCGCCACGTATGGCTCGTTCAGCTGCATAAACCGCTGGGAATCGCGATTCTCGCGCTGGTCATCGTGCGGCTGCTGGTGCGCTGGCGATATGGCACCCCGGCGCTGCCCGCGGACCTGCCGCCCTGGCAGCGCGCCGCTGCCCATCTCTCTCACTGGGCGCTGTATGCATTGATGTTGGCGATGCCGCTGATCGGCTGGACCATGCTCTCGGCCGGCGGTTATCCGGTCACCCTCTTCACCGGCGTCACGTTGCCGGATCTGGTGTCGCCATCTCCCACGCTCTACAGTGCGTTGCGCTTCGCCCATACCTGGCTGGCGCTGAGCCTGTTCGCGCTCATCCTCCTGCACCTGGCGGCGGCGCTTTATCATGCCCTGATTCGTCGGGATGGCGTATTGGCCAGCATGACCAGAAGCCGCAAACAGCCCTGAATCACGGTTCGACTTTTCATGGAAAAGGCGATGGTATTGGACCTGAAGAAAGCGATCGAGAATGCACCATGTCGTGCCCGATCGCTTTCAACGTTTCCGCTCCGAAACCAGGCGATAGACGTCAAAAAGCCGAGGTGATTGGCCTCGGCTTGGGCGTTATTGATCGCGAGTTATCGGTCGCTTTCGATGCGTCGATGTTCAGGCGGGATTGGTACTGTAGAGCCGTTTGATGACGGCCATTTGCGCAGCACTCTGCCCCTCCGCTATCAAGCTCTGCTGCGCCCTGC
>NZ_CALFQK010000021.1:0-34587 GCF_937921195.1 uncultured Salinicola sp. | reverse complement strand
GAACTCCCGACCCTCGCCTTGGCAAGGCGATGCTCTACCACTGAGCTATTCCCGCACCGTAACGCTTCACACTTCGCTGAACCGAGTGGCGTCCCATAGGGGGTTCGAACCCCTGTTACCGCCGTGAAAGGGCGGTGTCCTAGACCACTAGACGAATGGGACGTAATGTCTCGGCTCCGTCGAAGTGGCGCGTATGTTACTGAGACGATTTTGAGGTGTCAAGCGATTGATTTCACCGATTTTCGCCATAGCCTAATCGGGACTGGTCAGGGAGTGCCAAATGGCCTGTAATGCAGTGAGCGAGTCGAAGCGATGAGGAGAACTGGACATGGGTAAGGTAGAGAAGACGGAAGCCGAGTGGCGTGAAAAGCTCACCCCCGAGCAGTACCACGTTACCCGCGAGAAAGGCACCGAGCGCCCTTTTACCGGCGACTACCAGGTCGAGCCGGTCCAGGGTATCTACCACTGCGTCTGCTGTGGCGCGCCGCTGTTCGAGAACGAGCACAAGTTCGAGGCGCACTGCGGCTGGCCGAGTTTCGACCGCCCCCTGGCAGCGGCCTCGGTCGAAGAGCATCAGGACGACAGCCACGGCATGCGCCGGATCGAGGTGACCTGCCGACGCTGTGACGCCCATCTGGGTCACGTCTTCCCGGATGGCCCGGCGGAAACCACCGGCCAGCGTTATTGCATCAACTCGGTGGCGATCACCTTCCACGCCGGCGAGTAAAAGCCTGTGGGCCGTCCGGCCCACCCCATGGCACGCCTCTTCCCGGCAGCACCAAAACGATGACCCCAGGACGACAGCGCCCCGACCTCGGTCGGGGCGCTGCCATTGCGACTGTCGCCGCTTATCCGGCCAGACTCAGCTGCCGCGGTAGGTAGAGTAAGCGTAGGGGCTCAGCAGCAGCGGGATATGGTAGTGCTGCTGGGTGTCGACGACCTCGAAAGGTACGGTGATCTCGGGGAAGAAGGTGGCGCTGCCACGGGCGCGGTACCAGTCGCCGGTCTCGAAGACGGCGCGGTAGACACCGGCCTCGAACGTCTCGCTCTCGGGATAGAGCGCCGAGATCCGCCCATCCTCGGAGGTGGTCCCGTTGGCGATGGTCTCCCACCGGCCGTCGGCCCGATGCTCCAGTTTCACCGCCACCCCCGCCGAGGGCTTGCCGGTCTGGGTGTTGAGGACGTGGACGCTGATCGGATTGTCGGCGGCCAGTGAGACGCTCGCGACGCTGGCGAGCAGCAGACCGGCGGCGATTGATGCGAGTGGTTTCATGCGGGGCTCCTTTCCCTGCTGTGGATGACCAGACTCCCTACGCAGCCCGTCGACGAGTGGATGCAAAGAGATGCCATCGTCGGCTGACGACCTCGCCCGCTACGGACGTCGACGCGCCCGAGCTGCAGCCGTTGGGTGCCGCATTCTGCTAGAATGTCCGCCCGCCTGCCGTTGGGGGCGGCACGATTCGATTCGAAGAACAGGCAGGAGAACGTCATGCTCGGCTGGTATCCCGGACACATGAACAAGGCGCGGCGCCAGATCACCGAGGCGCTGCCGGAGATCGACGTGGTGATCGAGGTCCTCGATGCCCGCCTGCCCTACTCCAGCGGCAACCCGATGCTGGCCGACCTGACCGAGCACAAGCCCGTACTGAAAATTCTCTCGCGTGCCGACCTGGCCGACCCCGAGGCGACCCAGCGGTGGATCGCCTTCTTCGATGCCCAGCCGGACAGCCGCGCGATTGCCGTCACCACGACCCAGGCAAGGGAGCTCAAGCAGATTCCGGCGCTGTGCCACGAACTGGCCGGCCAGGTACGCGTCGACCGCGACGTGCGCGTGATGGTGATGGGCATTCCCAACGTCGGCAAGTCGACGCTGATCAACGGCCTCGCCGGGCGCAAGATCGCCAAGACCGGCAACGAGCCGGCGGTGACCAAGCGCCAGCAGAAGATACGCATCGACGGACGTGTCTCGCTGATCGACACGCCCGGTGTGCTGTGGCCGAAGATCGAGGATCAGGCCAGCGCCTACCGGCTGGCGGCCAGCGGCGCCATCCGCGATACCGCGATCGAGTACGTCGACGTCGCCATCGTCTGTGCCGCCGAACTGGCCAAACGCTATCCCGACGCCCTGCGCGAGCGCTACCGGCTCGATGAACTACCCGTCTACGTGGCGCCGAGCGAGACCGACAACGTCGACGCCGATGGCCCCAGGCTGGTCGATTTCCAGGCCAGGGCCGGGTTCGACGGCCATGCGATCATGAGCGAGATCGCGCGCAAGCGCGGCGGCCTGAAGGCCGGCGGAGTGATCAACCTCCACCGCGGCGCCGAGGTCCTGCTGCACGAGCTGAGAGACGGCAAACTCGGCCGGCTGACCCTGGAGCTGCCGGAGGATATCCCCGAACCCGTCGAGGAGGATATCGACGCCTCCGAGAGCTGACCGCCCACCATACAGATACACCGAAAATCCTTCCGTTTCTGCCCCTTGCGCCGCGCCAGCGCGGCGTTATGCTGGGAATCGGTGACACAGCCCACCGGGGAATACCGACTTCCCGCCCTCTTCAACCCGCCTGACGTTTTAGGCTGTGCAGCTTACGGAACTTCAATGAACAGCCCCATTCGGAAATCGCACAAGCTCGACAATGTCTGCTACGACATTCGCGGGCCCGTTCTCGATCACGCCAAACGACTCGAGGACGAAGGCCATCGCATTCTCAAGCTCAATATCGGCAATCCCGCGCCCTTCGGTTTCGAAGCCCCCGAGGAGATTCTCCAGGACGTGATGCGCAACCTGCCGACGGCACAGGGTTACTGCGACTCCAAGGGGCTATATTCGGCGCGCAAGGCGATCATGCAGGAGTGCCAGCGCAAGGGAATCCCGGGCGTGGGCATCGAGGATGTGTTCATCGGCAACGGGGTCTCCGAGCTGATCGTGATGGCGATGCAGGCGCTGCTCAACGACGGCGACGAGGTGCTGATCCCGGCGCCGGACTACCCACTGTGGACCGCCGCGGCCAACCTCTCAGGCGGACATCCGGTGCACTATCTGTGCGACGAGAACGCCGGCTGGTCACCGGATATCGCCGATATCCGCGACAAGATCACGTCACGCACCCGCGCCATCGTGCTGATCAACCCCAACAACCCGACGGGGGCGGTCTACCCGCCGGCGGTGGTCAAGGAGATCCTGGCGGTCGCCCGCCAGCACGGCCTTGTCGTCTTCTCCGACGAGATCTACGACAAGATCCTCTACGACGGCACCGAGCACGTCTCCACCGGCGCCCTGGCCGAAGACGATCAGCTGGTCGTGACCATGAATGGACTCTCCAAGAGCTACCGCTGCGCCGGTTTCCGCTCGGGCTGGATGATTCTTTCCGGGGGACTGGGCAAGCAGAACGCCGAGGACTTCATCCAGGGCCTCACCATGCTCGCCTCGATGCGGCTGTGCGCCAACGTGCCGGCGCAGCACGCGATCCAGACCGGCCTCGGCGGCTACCAGTCGATCAACGACCTGATCCTGCCCGGCGGACGGCTGCTCGCTCAGCGCAACGTCGTGCATGAGAAGCTCAACGCGATCCCTGGGGTCTCCTGCGTCAAGCCGATGGGAGCGCTTTACGCCTTCCCGCGGCTCGACCCGGAGGTCTACCCCATTCACGACGACGCCCAGATGGTGCTCGACCTGCTGCTGCAGGAGCGTATCCTGCTGGTCCAGGGCACCGCCTTCAACTGGCCGACGCCGGATCACGTGCGCATCGTGACACTGCCCTGGGCCGACCAGCTCGGCGATGCCATCGACCGCTTCGCTCGCTTCCTCTCGCGTTATCGACAGTGACCCGCGGCGGTGGCCAGCCACCGCCATGTAACAGGGCCGCGCGTTTCGACGCGCGGCCACGCCCCTCTTGAAACCTATTCACGAAAGTCGTATCTAACGGTTCATAACCGCCTGATTACCGGATATTAACGAACAACGGGCTAATCATGAGCCGGCGCATCACATGACGACGGCCACGCTTTCCACGACTGAGGGTAAAGACCGATGATGCGAATCGTCCTGTTCCTGGCAACCAACCTGGCGGTGATCCTCGTCGCCAGCATCACGTTGCGCTTATTGGGCGTCGAGCCCTATCTCAACGCCAACGGGCTGAACATGAACAGCCTGCTGATCTTCTGCTTCGTGTTCGGCATGGCCGGATCACTGGTATCGCTGTTCATCTCCAAATGGATGGCGAAGATGAGCACCAAGGCCAAGGTGATCGAGCAGCCGGGCAACTCGACCGAGCAGTGGCTGCTCGACACGGTGCGTGAACTGGCGCAGCAGGCCGATATCAAGATGCCGGAAGTGGCGATCTTTCCGGCCCAGCAGTCCAACGCCTTCGCCACCGGCTGGAACAAGAACGACGCGCTGGTGGCGGTCTCCCAGGGGCTGCTCGAGCGCATGCGTCCCGAGGAAATTCGCGCCGTCCTGGCCCACGAGATCGGCCACGTCGCCAACGGCGACATGGTCACGCTGGCGCTGATCCAGGGCGTGCTGAACACCTTCGTGATGTTCTTCGCGCGGGTGGTGGCCCAGGTCGTCGACAGCTTCCTGCGCGGCCGCGACAACGGCGGCGGTCTGGGCTTCATGGGCTATTTCGCGGTCGTCATCGTGGCCGAGATCGTGTTCGGCCTGGTGGCGTCGATCATCGTCGCCTGGTTCTCGCGCTTCCGCGAGTACCGCGCCGACGCCGCCGGTGCCAAATACGCCGGCAGCGGCGCCATGATCAACGCCCTGGCCAGACTGAAGTCCGAGACCAGCCAGCCGGACCAGATGCCCGACTCGCTGACGGCCTTCGCCATCACCACCGGGCAGACCCGCAAGATCATGGAGAAACTGTTCGCCAGCCACCCGCCGCTGGACGACCGCATCCGGGCGCTGAAAGAGTCCGCCTACCGGGAGTGACGTCCATTCGGGACGATGCCCGAGACGCTACCGGATTCCTCCCAACGCCCCGCCCTGTGCGGGGCGTTGGCTTATCCCGACGCCTACCCGACCCGCGTTCCCTCGCGTTGCTCCCTTTCGGCCAGTCGACGACTCGATCCGGCGCGCTCTGCGCCAAAGACGTGCAGACCTGGCACCCGGGCCGGGCCGTCGACCGGTGGAGGACGCGGATGGATAACCCTTTTCAGCGCCGCGGCATGCAGCTTGCTAGGTCAGTCCCGACTGCCCTAGCGAGGATCGAACCATGGCCCTGCCCCAAGCCGACAATGACTACCCCCTGAGCGAAGTGCCCGACGACGCGCGCAAACCCTTCGCGTCGCTGGCCTTGCTGTTGCTGGGCTTCACCTTCTTCACCGCGACCATGTTCGCCGGCGGCCAGCTCGGTGCGGCGTTTCCGCTGGGAGAGCTGCTGGCGTTGATCGTGGTGGGCAATCTGCTGCTGGGCATCTATGCCGCGGCGATCGCCGGCATCGCCGCGCGCTCCGGTCTCAGCACGGCGCTGATGTCGCGGTTCGCGCTGGGCGAGCGCGGCAGCGCGCTATCCGATCTGCTGCTGGGCATCACCCAGGTCGGCTGGTACGCCTGGGGCGTGGCCACCATCGCCAACGTGCTGGTCTCGACGCTGGAGCTCCCTCCCGGCTGGTCAGCCCCGTTGATGGTGCTGTTCGGCTTCGGCTTCTGTCTCACCGCCTTCGTCGGCTACCGCGGCCTGGCGCTGCTCTCCAACGTGGCGGTGCCGGCGATGGCGCTGCTGATCGCCATCAGCATGATCATCGCCTGGCGCGATGGCGGCGGCTGGACCGGGCTGGCCGCCATCGCCCCCAGTGCCGGGCTGGGCTGGGCAGCCGGTATCACCATCATCTTCGGCACCTTCGTCTCCGGCGCGACGCAGGCCAGCAACTGGAGCCGTTTCGCGCGCACGCCGCGTCAGGCGATCACGGCGACCCTGCTGGCGTTTTTCATCGGTAATGGCCTGATGGTCTTGATCGGCGCCGTGGGTGCTCTCGTCTATCAGCAACCGGACGTGGTCGCGGTACTGATCCTGCAGGGCCTGACCGTCGTCGGGCTGGCCATGCTGTTCCTCAACCTGTGGACCACCCAGGACAACACCATCTACAACTTTGCCGCCGCTGGCTGCAACCTGCTGCGCACCCGCCAGCGTGGCTGGGTGACGCTGGGCGGCGCGGCGATCGGCACGCTATTGGCGCTGGCCGGAATGGATGCGCTGCTGGTGCCCTTCCTGATCGCGCTGGGCACCTGCATCCCGCCGCTAGGGGGCGTGATCATTGCCGACTACGTCTTCCTGCGTTGCGGCCGCTATCCCAGGCTCGACGCTGCCAGGTTGCCGGCGTTTCATCTTCCCGGGCTCGGCGCCTATGCGTTGGCAACCCTGGGCGCCTGGTTCTCGCCATGGGTGCCCCCGCTGGTCGGCATCGCGCTGGCGCTGGCGCTCTACCCGCTGTGCTGTCGCTGCCTGGGCCAACGATCCGTGAAGCCGGCGCTATAAACCCGCTCCAGCGGGGCGGGAGCCTGTTCAGCGGCATCGAGATCGTCTGCATCCATATCTCCGGCCCGGGTGTATCCCCGGTGCAGGACATGAAGTCCTGCCCTATTCACGCTCGGAGAGACGCCAATGAAAACCCGACAACTAGCCAGCGTTACCCTGACCGCCACCCTGCTGGGCGGCTTCAGCCTCGCGGCGCACGCCAACGACGTCCCGGCGGACGTGCAGGTCCCGGATGGCAACGAGATTGCCATGGAGACGGTGGGCGTCGGCGAGATCACCTACGCCTGCGAGATGAAGGATGGCGCACACGAGTGGGTGTTCAAGGGCCCGGATGCCAAACTCAACGACGCGGACGGCAACCAGGTCGGCAGCTACTACGGCCCGCCGGCCACCTGGGAATCCAGCGACGGCTCCAAGATCACCGGTACCCAGCTCGCCACGGCCCCCGGCGGCGATGGCAACATTCCCTTCCAGCTCGTGGAAGCCAATCCAGCAGAGGGTGACGGCCACATGTCCGGTGTCACCTATGTACAGCGCCTGAATACCCAGGGCGGCGTAGCGCCGGATATGGCCTGCAGCGAGGACAACGCCGGCGACGAAGAGGTGGTCGAGTACCAGGCGGACTATCTGTTCTGGAAGGCCAGCTGATCCGGCCACGCCGCTGACCCGCAGCGCCCGCCGATCGCGACAGCGGGTCATTGCAGACCGACACGGGCTCGCCATGACGAGCCCGTGTTGCGTAGTATGAGATTTACTGGCCCCAGCGGGGTGCGCTTCAAGGAAGTTCGTGTGACAGACGATGCAGCAGCGTTCAATCCGTCGGCAGCCGATGATCATGGTGCCCTGCTCGAGGCTTGTGCCAGGGGAGAGCGTCAAGCGCTGCAGCAGCTCTACGCGCTGGAAGGTTCGCGCCTGCTGGGGGTGGTAGCACGCATCGTCGGCGATCGCGGTATCGCCGAAGACATCATTCACGACGCCTTCGTCAACATCTGGAACAAGGCGCACACCTTCGATGCCACGCGTGGCTCGGGCAAGACCTGGATCTTCAGCGTCGCCCGCCACCTGGCGCTCAACCACGTCAGAACCCGGCATCGGGAAGTGACCGTCGATGACGAGACTGCCGACAGGCTCGACGCCGAGCGCGCTCAGGAGGCGGAGACGGACATGCAGGATCATTTCGACTGGCTCGGTCACGGGGACCTGGATCGCTGCCTGGCGCAACTGGCGCCCGAGCGGCGCAACTGCCTGTTTCACGCCTATGTCGACGGCTTCAGTCACCCGGAGATTGCCACGCGCATGGATCGCCCGCTCGGCACCGTCAAGGCCTGGATCAAACGCAGCCTGGCTGCACTGCGCGAGTGCCTGTCATGAGCAATCATTCGGCGTCGAGGTCTCCGCTCGGACCGGAGGAGACCGAGGATCTGGCAGGCGAGTACGTGCTCGGCACACTGAACGCCGAGCAGCGTCGCGATGTCGAGCGTCGTCTGCTCGAGGACCCGCAACTGCAGCAGGCGATAGGGGATTGGGAGAGGCGCCTCCAGCCCTATACCGCGATGGTCGAACCGGTCGCGCCATCGAACCGGCTATGGCCGCGCATCCTGCGCACGCTCGACAGTCAGGAGGCCGCACAATCGGCGCCGGCGGATGACCGCGCCGCTCACCCGGCCGGGCTGCTGAGCCGATTGTGGCATGACCTGACACTGTGGCGAGGCTTGAGTTTCGCCAGCATCCTCATCGCCACCGGCCTCGCCGCCATGCTGGCGTTCAGCCCTGCGCAGGCGCCCTCCTCTCGCTACCTGGTGGTATTGATGACCCCTCAACATACGCAAGCCGGCTGGATAGTGCAGGCGAGTTCACCGCGGCAGATCAGCCTGAAACCCGTCGGCACCTTCGAGGTGCCGCCCGGCAAGGCGCTGGAGTTCTGGACCAAGGCGGATGACTGGAGCGGCCCCGTCTCCCTGGGCCTGGTCGAGCCCGGCGAGACCAAGCAACTGTCGCTTGACGATCTCCCGCCACTGGAGGACAACCAGCTGTTCGAACTGACCCTCGAGGACGACACCGGCTCTCCGCTGGACCGCCCGACCGGCCCGATTCAATTCATCGGCCGCGCCGTCGAGCTGTAAGCCGCCGCCAGCCATCGAGGATGGATGCGCAGGCTCGCGGTGGCCGCGACCGACGTCTGCTCGATGCCAATGAGAATGGTTGACATTTGCCGGCGTCAGGCGCCTAATTGGTTGACACTATCAACCGATTAGGCGCGACATGTCCGAGACGACGTTCGGTGAATCCCTGCATCAGCTCATGCATGCCTACAAACGGGCGCTGCGCCAGGCCTATGCCGACGCCGAGCTGGACCTCACCGTCTCGCACATTCGCACGCTCAAGGCGATCCGCGGCCAGATGCCCTGCACCGCCCAGGCCATCGCGCAGCGCACCCAGCGCGACAAGGCCCAGATCACCCGACTGCTTCGCGACCTGCTCGATGCGAACATCATCGTCAAAGCGCCACATCCAGAGGACGGGCGCAGCCAGATGCTGTCGTTGACCGGTCATGGCCGAAGCCTGCTTGAGAGCGTCGATGCGTGCGAGCGCGAAGCCCACGAGCGGCTATCGAACGGGATGACGCAGGCGGATCTCGACGCCTTCCTGCGCCTGTCGCGGTTGATGATCTCCAACCTGAAGTCACGGGAGTCCCGATGCCCAAACCCGCCCCCAGACCTTACACCGTCTTGAACCGCCAACTCGTCACGCCCCACATGCTGCGCTTGACGTTCGGTGGAGAAGGCATGGCCGAATTTCCCGACGATCAGGAGAGCGCCTATATCAAACTGATCGTCCCCGCCCAGGACGAGACGGCGACCTCGAAAGGCGCGCCGGGGACGATGCGCACCTATACCGTCCGCCATCAGCGCCCCGGCCAGATCGACGTGGACGTCGTGCTGCACGAGGATGGCGGCCCCGCCGCGACATGGGCGGCAGCAGCGCAACCGGGGGACACGATCCTGATCGGTGGCCCGGGACCGGTCAAGCGCCTGCCGACGGCAGCCGACTGGTATCTGCTGGTCGGTGACATGACCTCGCTGCCGGCGATCGGCGCCAATCTGGAACGCCTGCCTCCGGACGCCAGCGGATACGCCATCATCGAGGTGACCAGCGAAGCGGATATCCAATGGTTCGACCTGCCCGACGGCATGCGGATCAACTGGCTGATCAACCCGCACCCGGGCAGCGACAGCGATCGTCTCGTCGACGCCCTGCGCGAGTTCGACTGGCTTCCGGGCGTCCCGGGGATCTGGGTCGCCTGCGAGTTTGCCGCCATGCGCAAGCTACGCCGTCATCTGATCGACGAGCGCGGCGTGGACAAGCGGGCGATGTACATTTCGAGCTACTGGAAGCTGGGCACCAGCGAGGATGGCCACCGGATCGTCAAGCGCGAGGATGCCGACAGCGAAGAGGCCGGAAGCGCCTGACGGCATCCCGCCAGGCTCCCCTGCCGGCCACGGCTACTTGCCGAGCTTGACGCTGAAACCGAAGCCTTCCATGGCGTCGCGAAGACCGCCCTTGTTCTTCTTCAGTTCGACCCGCAGCGTCTGGAATTCGCGGCGTGAAGGATACTCGCGGCGATAGGCATCGAACCCCGCCGCCATGCCAAGTCGACGCCGGTAACGATCGAACGCCAGCATGTCCCGGCGCACGTCGTAGCAGGCCCGGGCGCAGAGCGACAGCGCCTCCAGCGGCGGCGTCCAGCTGTGCAGGACGATCTTGCGCAACCATGGGTCGGGCTTGAGCTGGCCGAGCTTCTTGCGCGCCGGCAGGCCAAAGTGGCGCATGGCGGCCTGGTAGATCATCTCCGTCCCCAGCATCTTGCCGTCGACGCTGTAGCCGGCGATATGGGGCGTTCCGATGTCGACCAGCTCGAACAGCGCCTCGTCGATGCCCGGCTCGTGCTCCCAGACGTCCAGGACCGTGCGCAGATCGCCTTGACGCTCGAGACGCTCGCGCAGGGCGTCACCGTCGAGACAGTCACCTCGCCCGGCGTTGATCAGCACCGTGCCCGGCTCGAGGGCGTCGATGCGGCGACGATCCATGAGGTGATGAGTGGCGTGTTCGCCAGCGGCCACCAAGGGGGTGTGCAGGCAGACGATATCGGCTCGCTCGATCAACGCGTCCAGGTCGAGAAAATCCTCGCGGCCCTCGGCCTCGGCTCGCGGCGGATCGCAGATCAGGCAGTCGACGTCCAGATTGTCCAGGCGCGCCGCCAGACGACCGCCGACATTGCCGGCACCGACGATGCCGACGGTCTTGCCCGAGAGCGAAAAGCCATCCTCCTCGGAGAGCAGCAGCAGACTGGAAAGTACGTAATCGACCACCGAATCGGCGTTGCTGCCAGGAGCGCTGGCAAAGCCGATACCCCGTTCGGCCAACAGCGCCGTGTCGATATGATCGGTACCGATGGTGCAGGTGCCGACGAATTTCAGCTTGTCGGCCCCTTCCAGCAGGGCTTCGTCAACCTGGGTGATCGACCGGACCACCAGAATGTCGTGTCCGCGGAGACTGGCCGCGGTCATCTCGCGGCCGGGCTGGCGCGTGATCTCTCCCAATTCGCCGAAGAATTCTTCCGCCAGCGGAATGTTCTCGTCCACCAGGATACGCATGACTACCCTCTTGTTTCGTTCGAACCCGGCGTCAGAGCAGTGTCGGATAGCGGTCGCAGGCAGCGCCTCGAAACCGGCGTCGATTTCTACGGGGCTTGCTTTACAATGGCACCTGACGTCGGGTGCATCGCGGGGCTGAAGAGCCGCGACGCTCGGCGCAGCCATATTAGGCCGGCCATTCGCGATGAACAAGCGATGAGCACCAAGCAGCAGGAGTCCGCGTGATCGTCCGTTGGGAAAGTGAACATGACTACGTCCTGGTCCATCTGCATCAGGACATGTTTGGCGACTGGATCTACAGTCGCGCCTGGGGCCAGATCGGCACTCAGTACGGCGGCCTCAAGCACGCCGTCGCCGACAGCTACGATCAGGCCATGATGTGGGTCGACGACCTGTCGCACATACAGACGGCGCGCGGCTACCGCAAGGTGCTGGAAGCCGAGGACGATACCCCCGAAGGGCGGCAGGCCGTAGCCCAGCTGTCGCTGCTTGACTGAGCGCGAGCCCGAAGTGTCAGCCAGCGTGGCGGATAAGGAAACAGTGGTGCAGGTTGGCCCGCCGCGTGAAGTCCGGGTCATAGGTCCGAGCGGTAATCTCCTCGACCCGATAGCGCGACGCCAGTGACGCATCCAGGCTGAACCGCTGCTGATTGTTGGAGAAGATCAGCTCTCCCGTCGGTGCCAGGCGCGCCATGGCCAGCTCGATCAGGCGGACGTGGTCGCGCTGGATGTCCAGCGTGCCCTCCATGCGCTTGGAGTTCGAGAAGGTCGGCGGATCCATGAAGATCAGATCGAACTCCCCTCCCGCCGTCTCCAGCCAGCGCAGGCAATCGTCGCGCACGACCCGGTGCCGGCCGGGATCGAGCTTGTTCAAGCTGAAGTTGTCCTTCGCCCACTCCAGATAGGTGTTCGAAAGATCCACGCTGACGCTCTCCTCCGCACCGCCCAACGCGGCCTGCACCGTCGCCGTGCCGGTATAGCAGAACAGGTTCAGGAAGCGCTTGCCGCCGGCTTTCTCGGCCAGTAGACGCCGCACCGGCCGATGATCCAGGAAGAGGCCGGTATCGAGATAGTCCTTGAGGTTCACCCATAGCCTGGCGCCCCCTTCCGTGACCACGAAACGGTCGCCGCTGTCGCCCTGCTTGCGATACTGCGCCTTGCCGCTCTGGCGCTCGCGCTGCTTGTAGTGGATCTGCTCGGGCCGCACGTCCAGGGCGACCGGAATCGCGCTCAACGCGTCCATCAGGCGGCGCTGCGCCCTGCCCGGATCGACCGATTTCGGCGCCGCGTACTCCTGGACATGGACCTGATGCCCGTAGACATCGATGGCCAGGGCGTACTCCGGCATGTCGGCATCGTAGAGTCGATAGCAAGCCTCCCCGGACTTCTTGAGCCACTTGCTCAGCCGCTTGCGATTCTTCTGCAGGCGATTGGCGAACATCTGGGCGCCCTCGCTCAGCACGCTCTCCCGCGGTGCCGGATCCGACGTTTCACTCTCCTCGCCCGCCGCCTCGCGACCGGCGATATCGATCAGCAGCAGCTTGCAGTCGAGCGGACCGTTCTTGAACGCATACTGCTTGTGAGCCCGCAGCCCGAGTCGGTGACCCAGGTCCGGATTGCCGGTGAACAGGGCCAGCTGCCATCCCGGGAAATGCCGGCGCATCCGTTCGCCAAGATCGCTGTAGAGCGCGACCAGCTCGGGCAACTCGCCCAGCCGCTCGCCATAGGGCGGGTTGGTCACCACCAGCCCGGTCCTGCCGCTCTCCCTCTCCTGGAGCTCGGCCGGGCATTCGAGCGCCTTCACCGAGCCGCCGGCCAGCGTGATCAGGGCGGGGATGCCGGCACGCATGGCATTGCTCCTCGCCGCACCAATGGCTTGCGGGCTCTGGTCCAGGCCGAACAGGCGCGATCTGGTGCGGCGCCGGCCGACGTTGGCACGCGCCTGCGCCTCGCGCCGCAGGAGATGCCAGGCCTCGGCATCGAAGTCGGCCAGCGTCTCGAAGGCGAAGCGTTCCCGATTCAGTTGTGGCGCCATGTCGGCCGCCATCATCGCTGCTTCGATCAGCAGCGTGCCGGCGCCGCACATCGGGTCGACGAGCGGCTCGCCACGCCTGGCCCGCGCCGGCCAGTCGGCACGCGTCAGCAGCGCCGCGGCGAGATTTTCCTTGAGCGGTGCATGCCCCGAATCACGACGATAGCCGCGCTGGTGCAGGCTCGCCCCCACCAGGTCGATACCGGCCAGCAACTGACCCTTGTGCAGGTGAGCGAACAGCCTGACGTCCGCATCGCGGGGCGCGATTTCCGGTCGTTCCCGACCTGCCGCGCGCAGCGCGTCGACCACGCCATCCTTGACCACCTGGGCGCCGAAGCGCGTATGCCGGATGGCTGGAGAGTGACCATGAAAGTCCACTGCCAGCGTCTGGCCGGGTTTGAGCAGCTCCGCCCAGCGCATGTTCTTGACCGCCTCGACGATCGACGCCGGCGCTTCGCAGTTGGCTTCGCGTCCCAGCGTCAGGATCACCCGGTTCGCCAATCGCGACCACAGGCAGATGCGATACGCCGTCGAGCGACCGGCCAGCGCATGAAGGCCGGCGACGGTAGTTTTTTGTATCTCGCCGCCCAGTTCGACGATCTCTTCGGCCAGCAGGGATTCGATTCCCCACGGGCAGGTGATGTGGAGGCTTAACAGCGAGTTATCGTCTTTCATGGCGGCGTCATCCGACCGTTATGGAGCGGTCATATTCCTGTGAATTCGGTGAAGGGAAGGCTTTATGACAAAACGCCTATCGACATCGTTTCTCATTTCGGCTAAAGCTAACAGTCGTAGCTACGAAACAACGCATGCGGTTTGCCTGTCCGGACGTTTTCGCGGGCAGTCCGTCGGATTTGGCTCGATGCCGCCCGGCTGACTGTCGTTTTCCTCAGGAGATGCACTTGTTCTGACAAGAGGCTACTACTACGATGAAACGACAGAAACGTGATCGCAACCAGCGGGCATTTCTCCACGGCTACAAGGCGGGGGTGGTCGGTCGCTCACGCGACGAGTGTCCGAGCCAGGATGTGAATCTGCGCGAAAACTGGATGAGCGGTTGGCGTGAGGGTCGCGGAGACCAATGGGCCGGTATGACGGGCGTTTCGGGTATCCACAAGAACCCTACGGTCATGACATAGTCGTTATGGACGACAGTGCCATGTCGGTACTCACAAGGCTCGCCGCTGGCGGGCCTTTTTATTGAGCCATCGGCCGCGGCCCGGCAGCCGGTCGCTATCCGCCATGGCATCATCGATGAGTCGAGCCATCGGCCTGGGTGGCTCGCACACACTCACCGATCAGCTCGGGGCCACGATAGATGAACCCCGTGTAGATCTGCACCAGATCGGCACCCGCCTGGCACTTCTCGCTGGCGCGTACACCGCTGTCGATTCCTCCCGCGCCAATGATCGGCATCGTCGGCAACAGCCGTCTCAACTCCCGGACCACCGCGGTCGAACTGGCGAACAGCGGCGCTCCCGACAGACCGCCGGCTTCGTGCGCATGGGGCATGCCTGTCACGTGCTCGCGAGATACCGTGGTATTGGTGGCGATGACGCCATCGATATCGTTCGCCTGTAGCGTATTGGCCACCAGCGCCATCTCGTCCAGGGTCATGTCCGGCGCGATCTTGACCGCCAGCGGTACGTGGCGTCCGTGCTCGGCGTCGAGCCTGGTCACCTCGGCCTTCAGCGCGCTCAGCAGCGTATCGAGATGATCGCCGAACTGCAGGTTGCGCAGCCCCGGCGTGTTGGGCGAAGAGATGTTCACCGTGATGTAATGCGCCGCCCCATGCGCCTTGCGCAGGCACGTCACGTAATCGTCCACCGCCCGCTCGACCGGCGTCGTCAGGTTCTTGCCGATGTTGACGCCGATGACGCCGTTGTAGCGACTCCGGCGGACATTCGCGACCAGGTGATCGACCCCGGCATTGTTGAACCCCATTCGATTGATGATCGCCTGCGGCCCGGTCAGCCGGAACAGGCGCGGCCTGGGATTACCCTGCTGTGGCTTGGGTGTGACGGTGCCGACTTCGACGAAACCGAAACCCAGCGCGCCGAGGGCATCCAGATGATCGGCGTTCTTGTCCAGACCGGCAGCCAACCCCACCCGATTGGGAAACGTCAGCCCCATCAGGTCGACGGCGCTGGAGGCGACGTAGGTATCGCCCAGCAGGCCGGACAGACGGGCACGATGGGCGGTGTCCAATGCGGTCAGCGTCAGGCGGTGTGCGGTTTCCGGCTCCAGCCGAAACAACAGCGAGCGAACGAGGGCGTACATGGAAAGTCTCGTCGGTAACGAAGGGAGTCTTCTAGCGGCGGGCGAGTATATCCCACCTTGGCGCCTCGGGACGAACTCCTTGGGGAGAAACTCTCCGCCCGGGAGCGAGCCCCTGAGAGGGAACGACAAACCCGGCGCCGGGGCGCCGGGTTTGGTACCGCGAATGCACGCCGGTTACTGTGAGTCGAGCTGCTGGACCCGCAGGGTATAGTTGTTGGCACCGTTCATCGCCGAGCCGAACCGCTGCCCCTTGACCCAGACCCGATAGCGACCCGGCTGCAGCACAGTCTCGATATCGAAATCGCCATCGGCCAAAGAACCCTCGTCGCTGGCGACCGTGCGGCCGCTCTCGTCGAGCACCTTGGCCTGCAGACGGTAGCTTCCTTCGTTACCCGGGAACGTGGAGCTCTCGATCGACACCGTCCCCGCCTGCGCCACGTCGAAGCTCATCACCTCGCCCTCCTGACGAATCAGGATGTCGGCGACGATCTCGTCGAACGCATCCGGCATTGCCGGCTGGTCGTTGCGGGCGGGACTGGCGTCCCGAGACGCGGCGCCTGCCGTCGCGCCGGCGGCGGCTCCCTCGGACGCCGAACCCGGCGTCGCGGCCGACCCGGTGTTGGTGGCACCGGCGGTGGCGCGCGGCTCGCCGCCACTCGCCGAACCGGCGACATCGCTCGCCGATTGCCGGCCCGGTGCGCTCAGCGTCGCGACCTGGTCGCCTTCGTCGACGAAGGCCGTCGTTCTGCCGCTCGGCCCGGCACCGCCGAACATGATGCCGCCACCATTGTCCACGCCGCCCTGCTCACTGGTCACCACGTTGCCGCTGGCATCCAGTCGCGCGACGTCGATGTTGTAGCTATTGCCACCGGTCTTGGTGGAGCCGAACTTCTGCCCCGAGACCTGCAGCGAGTAATCACCGGGCTCGAGCGACTCGGTCATCTCGAGTCCCCCGGTGTTACCCAGACCGGTGCCGCTGGCCAGCACGTTGCCATTGCTGTCGATCAGCTTGGCGGAGATCTTGTAGTCGTCGGACTCGCCGGGCAGCGTCGAACTCGAGAACCGATAACGGCCCGCCTGGTCGACGGTGAACGGGTGCTGATGGAGCCCGCCGAAAAAGAAGCTGCGGCTGCGCGCATCCGAGCTGGATTTGAAGAACTTGGTCAGATCGACCTTGCTGGCCGCTTCCTGAGCGTCCTTCAAAGCCTCGCTCTGAGCGAGAACCTGACCGCTGGCGCCCGCCAGGCTCAATGCCACGAATAAGGTGGAAAATACGCGATACTTCATGGGGCCTCTCTCTGCACTCTGCGACCGAATCGGAGCCGAAGCATAACAGAGACGCTCCCCGAGGCACCTTAAAGGGCCTGCGGAGAGCGCCTCCGTGCGGAATAACCTATGCACTGACGGTCACTGCCTCGCCGGTCGCCCGATCGGCGGGAGTCACCCATCAATGGCGGGCGACATCGCTGCCGCCCGACCTGCAGGCCACCTTAGCCCTCGCTTTCGCTCTCGGCAAGGTCGACCAGTTCCCGGATGGCCACGGCGACCAGCGGAAAGCTGATCTGCGAGCCGGAGTCGATCTCCGCCAGCAGGGCGTTCCAGCGCTCGAACAGCGGCGCGTGCAACTCCTGCCAGTGCTCGACCCGGGGTTCGATCTCGCGCGGGGCGTCCGACATGCCCAGCACCTTGACCGTCAAGGCCAGCTGCTGGCGATCGAGGTCGTCGCGGAACGTCTCCCGCGCCTGCGCCTGCCAGCTGTCCCGCACTTCCAGGCTGTTGATCTGCTGCATCATCCGCGGCAGCTCCAGCCGCTGGCCGATGGTGTAGTAGGTCTCCGCGACCCGCTGGATCTTCTCGCCGCTGGTCCGCGCCGCCTGGATGATGCCCAGTCCGGCATAGAGGCTGGAGGCGGCAGCGACGACCGATGCCAGCGCTTCCGGCACCCTGGCCTTGACCAGCGCGTCACGCCGCTTGCTCCAGGCTTCACGCTCGTCACCACTGAGACGGTTGCCGATATCCTCCTGCAACTGTGCCAACTGGGGAGCATACTGCTCGACGCACTCCTTGACGCCGAGCGAGCCCCGATGACGCAGGAACCAGCGTGTCGCCCGACGCAACAACCGCATCAGGTCTAGCATCATGGCGTACTGGGTCTGGCTGTCGACACGGTAATCCAGCGCCTCGATCTGCTCCCACAGCTGATTGAATCCGAAACTGTCGCGGGCGATGACATAGGCCTGGGCGATCTCGACCCGCGATGCGCCGGTGGAGTCGCGCAACTGCCGCACGAAGGTGATCCCCATGTGATCGACCAGATCGTTGGCGATCTGGGTCGCCACGATCTCGCGCTTGAGGCGGTGCTGGTAGAGATCGTCCGGGTAGCGCTCGGCCAGCGTCTCGGGGAACGCTCTCGTCACGTGCTGCTGCAACTGCGGATCGGAGGGCAGCTCAAGAGCGATCAGATCGCTCTTGAGCGTGCTCTTGGCGTAGGAGATCAGCACGCTCAACTCCGGCAGCGTCAGCCCGCCGTCGTTGTTGCTGCGCTCGATCAGCTGTTCGTCGTTGGGCAGGAACTCGAGTTCCCGATCGAGGCTGCCGGCCGCTTCCAGCTCGTTGATGAACCGGCGATACGGCCCCAGCCCCTCCTTCGATTGCAGTTCGGCGATTGACAGCGCCTGGGTCTGGCGATAGTTGTCGCGCACGACCAGTTCACCCACCTCTTGCGTCATCTCGACCAGCAACTGGTTGCGCTGCTTCTCGGTCATGTCGCCGCGCAGGACGATGCCGTCCAGCAGGATCTTGATATTGACCTCGTGATCCGAGCAGTTGACGCCACCGGCGTTGTCGATGAAGTCGGTATTGACGCGAATGCCCTTCTCCGCAGCCTCCATCCGGCCACGCTGGGTCAGCCCCAGGTTGCCGCCCTCGCCGACCACACGGCAGTTGAGCTCACGGCCGTCGATGCGCAGGCCGTCGTTGGCCTTGTCGCCGACGTCGGCGTGACTCTCGCTGGAGGCCTTGACGTAGGTGCCGATACCGCCGTTCCAGATCAGATCGATCTTGGACTTGAGCATCGCGTTGATCAGGTCGTTGGGCGAGAGCTTGTCCGCCTTGATACCGAAGACCTTCTTCATCGCCGCGGAGATGGGGACCGACTTGGCATCGCGGGAGAAGATGCCGCCGCCTTCGGAGATCAGCTTCTCGTCGTAGTCCGTCCAGCTCGAGCGCGGCTGCGCGAACAGGCGCTTGCGCTCGGCAAAGGACTTGGCGGCGTCGGGATTCGGATCGACGAAGATGTGCCGGTGATTGAAAGCGCCCACCAGCAGGATCTTGTCGGACAGCAACATGCCGTTGCCGAAGACATCGCCGGCCATGTCGCCGATGCCGAGCACGCTGAAGGTCTCTTTCTGGGTGTTCAGGCCCATTTCCCGGAAGTGACGCTTGACCGACTCCCAGGCGCCGCGGGCGGTGATCGCCATCCCCTTGTGGTCATAGCCCTGGGCGCCACCGGAGGCGAAGGCGTCCCGCAGCCAGAAGTCGTACTCGATCGAGATCGCGTTGGCGTAGTCGGAGAAGGTCGCCGTGCCCTTGTCCGCCGCCACCACCAGGTAGGGATCGTCCGGATCGTGGCGTACCACCGTGCGCGGCGGCACCACCGTGGTGCCGTCGAGATTGTCGGTGATGTCCAGCAGGCCACGAATCAGGATCCGGTAACACTCGACCCCCTCGGCCTGGATCGCGTCGCGATCGGCGTTTTCCGGCATGCGCTTGCAGATGAAGCCACCCTTGGCGCCGACCGGGACGATGACCGAATTCTTGACCTGCTGCGCCTTCATCAGCCCCAGGATCTCGGTGCGGAAATCCTCATTGCGGTCCGACCAGCGCAGGCCACCGCGGGCCACCTTGCCACCGCGCAGATGGACGCCCTCCATCCTCGGCGAATAGACGAAGACCTCGAACATCGGCCGCGGCTTGGGCATGCCGGGCACCTTGCTCGGCTCCAGCTTGAACGAGATGTACTCCTTGGCGCTGCCATCCTCGCGTGGCTGGAAGAAATTGGTACGGACGGTCGCCAGGATCAGGTCGACGTAGCGGCGCAGCAACAGATCGTCGTTGAGGCTGGCGACCTGATCGAGCATGGCGTTGAGCTCGTCGATGCAGCTCTGGCACTGCGCTTCACGGGACTCGAGCTCGGGGGAGAAGCGCAGCGTGAACAGCCGCGAAAGCCCTCGGGTGATATCGGCATGGGCTGCCAGGGTATTGGCGATGTAGGCCTGGGAAAGCCCGATGCGCAGCTGCTTCATGTAGCGCGCATAGGCTCGCAGCACGGCGACCTGGCGCCAGTCCAGGTCGGCACCGATGATCAGCCGGTTGTAGGTATCGTTCTCCGCATCACCGACCCAGATCCTGGTGAAGGCGTCGATGAAGTTGTCGCGCATGTCGCCCAGATCGACATCGCCCGCACCGCGATACTCGAAGGTGAAATCATGAATCCAGTAGGTCTGCTGGCCGCTGGCGATGCGGTAGGGCCGTTCGCTGATGACCCGTAGCCCCAGGTTCTCGAGCACCGGCAGCATGTCGGAGAGCGGGATCGGCGTATCCTGATGGTAGAGCTTGAGGTTGACGCTACCGGCGGCGCTCTCCGCCAGGTGATAGAGACTGACCCCGATCGGGGCGCCCTCGTCGAGCGCCTCGAGATGGCGGATGTCGTTGGCGGCGGTCCGCGCGGAGAAGTCGTCGCGGTAGCTGCTGGGGAAGGCATCGCGGAAGGCCTGGGCCCGGCGGTTGCCCGCCTCCTCGCCCAGCGTCTCGATCAAGGCGCCGTGCAGCTCCTCGCGCCAGTTGCGCGCCAGGTTGATGACCTTCTTCTCCAGCGCGCGACTATCGAAATCGACGGGCTCGTCGCCGTTGAAACGCAGCGTGAACTGGATGCGCGCCAGGATCGACTCGGAGAGGTAGGGATTGAAATCGGCGAAGGTGGCGTCGAGCTCCTCGCACAGCAGGTTCTGGATGCGCAGCCGCAGGTCCGTCGAGAAGATATCCCGCGGCACGAATACCAGGCAGGAGTAGAACTGCCCGGCGCGGTCCTCGCGAATGAACAGGCGTACCCGGCGGCGCTCGCGGATGTTGAGAATGCCGAATGCGGTTCGGCTCAGCTCCTCGGTGGAACTCTGGAACAGGTCGTCGCGGGGATGCACTTCCAGCACCTGCAACAGCAGCTTGCCGTTGTGCCCTTTCGGATTGACGCCGGCCGCGTCGATGACCGCCTGGACCTTGCGGCGAAGAATCGGCACGGTGCGCGGCGATTCGTTGTAGACCAGCGAGGTGAACAGGCCGAAGAAGCGCCACTCGCCAATTGCCTTGCCCTTGGCGTCGTGGCGCGTGACGGCGATGTAATCGGGGTAGGTCGGACGGTGCACGCGCGCGTGGTAGGCGCTCTTGGCGAAGTGCAGCAGCGCCGCCCCGTCGTCCTGCTCGAATCGCACGGGCTCCCGGTAGCGCGGCTGGTCCAGCTTGAGCACGCCCAGCTCGCTGCCCTCGACCCGCTCGCTGCGCGCTTTCTTGCCACTGCCGACGAAACGGCTCTCGGCGTAGCCGAGGAACGTGAAATGCTCGTCGAGCAGCCACTTGAGGAAGGCCACCGTCTCCTTCTGATCCGCCGCGGTGATGCCGCTCGGCTTGTGGGCATCCAGCGCGTCGATGACTTCACGCACCTTGTCGCACATCGGATCGAAATCGGCGACGGCGGTGCGTACGTCGAGCAGCACGTCGCGCAGCCCTTGTTCGAGATCGGACAGCGTCTCGCTGTCGGTATGGCGGTCCACCTCGATCAGGATGATCGACTCGCGTGCCTCCGGCGCCTGCTTGGCCCGGGTTCCGGTAATCCGTGTCGCGTGATGGCGCGAGTCACGCTCGACCGCCAGCACCGCGTTGTGGATCGCGTGCAGGGTCAGGCCGCGGCGGTTGAGCTCCATGCGCACCGAATCGACCAGAAACGGCATGTCGCGGTGAAGGACGGCGACCACGGTGTGCGGCGATTGCCAGCCATGCGATTCGAAGTTGGGATTGAAGACGCGCACCTTGGCTTCATCGGGATCGAAGGTGCGCATGAAATGCCAGGCCGCCAGCGTCGCGCCGTAGATATCATCGAGCTGCCGGTCCGCCGCCTCTTCGAAAGGCGCGGTGGCGTAGAGATCCTCGGCGAACGCCGTGATCCGCTTGACCTTGTCCTCGGGGAGCCGCTTGGACAGTTTTTCCTGCAACTGCTCCAGAAATTCCGTTTTTCCCTCGATCGCGACGTGTTGCATCTATCACCTCGGCTGGCATCGACCGTCAACATGGCGGCCGCATTCAATAGGCTGGGAGCTTACGTCAGCGCCGCATGGCGCCCTACTCAATTGAAGCTTCGTCATGACGCATGTCGGTTATGCATCAACGACGGGACTGCCTGATCGCATCGACGGTTGACAAGATGCGATGCCGGCCTGGTGGCGGGCCGGCACGGCACCTCGGATCACGCCGACGGTCGGCGTTCGAGCAGCACCCCGCACTCACAGTGGTCCGTCCATGGGAATTGGTCAAACAGCGCCATCCGAGCCACGCGATGCGTACGGCTCAACTGCTCGAGATTGACGGCCAGTGTATCGGGGTTGCATGAAATATAGACGATGCGGGAGTAGCGCATCAGCGGCGCACAGCTGTCGGCGTCCAGTCCTGCCCTCGGCGGGTCCACCAGCACGGTGGAGAAGTCGCAATCGGCGAGCCCCATGGCGGCGACACGTCGCCCCTGCTTCTCCCCGCTCAACGCCTGGGCGAACTCCTCGGCCGACATCCGCGCCACATGCACGTTGTCGATGCCATTGGCATCGAGGTTGGCCTGCGCCGACGCCACCGACGTTCGCGAGATCTCGGTGGCGACCACGCGCAGGAAATTCTCTGCAAGCGCCACCGTGAAGTTGCCGTTGCCGCAGTAGAGCTCGACAAGATCGCCCTCGCTTTCGCGGGTCACATCCCGGGCCCAGCTCAGCATCGAACGACAGATCTCGGCGTTGGGCTGGGTGAAGCTGTTCTCGACCTGCTGGTAACGGAGTTCCCGCCCATCCACCTCGAGTCGCTCCCAGACGTGGTCGCGATCCAGCACCAGCCGCTGCTTGCGGGAACGCCCGATCAGCGATACGCCAAGTTCGGCCTGCAGCTCGCGAGCCCGGGTCTCCCACGCGTCATCGAGCGGCTTGTGATAGATCATCGTGACCAGCGACTCACCGCTCAACGTGGTGAGGAACTCGACCTGGAACAGCTTGCGTCGCATCAGCGGCTCGTCCCGGATCGCGTCCAGCAGCCGTGGCATCAGTTCGTTGATACGCTCGCTGGCGACCGGAAAGCGGTCGACGCGGACGACGCGCTGGGCGACGCGGCCTCGCTGAAGCGGTGCCTCCGGGTCGGCCTCGAACATCGCATAGAAAAGATCGTCTCCCTCGTGCCAGACACGGAACTCGGCGCGCATCCGGTAGTGGGAGGGCGGCGATGCGAATACCTCCAACGGTGGCGGTGAAAAGCGGGCGAACTGCCGCTCGATGCGTTGACGCTTGGCTTCGAGCTGGGCGTCGTAACGCGAGGGATCGATATCGAAAATCACCAAACCAGAAATCCTCGGACAAAATTAGCGCAATGGTTCATCAGACATGGGGGCCCACGCTCGGCGGAGCGACCTCGAGGGCGCGCGGCGACGAGTAGCCGAAACGCGTCAGGATCGGTGCCAGACTCTCGACCCGGGGCGCCGTCGCCCAACTGGGCGCCCCGCCCACCTCGCCCGGCGGCGCGGGGATCGACCGGATGTCGCTCAGCACCTGACTCAGTCGGCGGGCTATCGCCGCCCCGGAGTCGATCCAGAGCCTGTCGGGCATCAACGGCTCGAGCAACCCACGCAGCAGCGGGAAGTGGGTGCACCCCAGCACCACGACATCGAGATCCGTCGTCGCCTTCAGCGGCGCAACGGCCAGCTGAAGCGCACGGGCATCGACCGCCCTGCCCGCGAGATGGGACTCGGCCTGGGTGACCAGCGCGTCCGCCGCCACGCGCACCACCCGACAATCCGGCGCATGCTCGGCGATCAGCCGATCCAGGTAAGGCCGGTTGACCGTCGCTCCGGTGGCGAGCAGGCCGATCGTGCGGCTTCGGGATGCCTCGGCCGCCGGCTTGATCGCCGGAACGGTGCCGATGACCGGTATCGGTAGCCGTGCCCTCAGCGCCTCCAGTGCCAGTGTGCTGGCGGTGTTACAGGCCACCACCAGCACGCGGGGCCGCGCCAGCTGGCATGCGTTGACGCAGACGGCGACGATTCTCGCGATAAGCCAGTCGTCACGCTTGGTGCCGTAGGGCAGCGCCGCGTTGTCGCAAAGGTAGCCCAGCGAACAGCCCGATACCCGCCGTCGGATCTCCTCGCTGACGGAGAGTCCGCCGACGCCGGAATCGAAGATGAGGGCGTCAATCATAATCCCGGCCGTCACCGAAATAGCCGAGCAGCGCCTCGATCAGGGCTCGCAGGCGCGCCGGCATGTAGTCGCGTTCGGCGTACAGCAGGTGAATGTCGAGCGGCGGCATCTCGAACGACTCGAGCACGCGAACCAGCTGGCCGGCTCGCTCTTCCGGTGCGGCCAGGGAGGCCGGTTTCAACGTCAACCCCATGCCCAGTACCGCGGCCTCGACCAGCGCCCTGCCGTTGTTGCAGGAGAGTGCCGGTTGCAGCCGGAAGCGATAGATCTCGCCATCGACCCGGAACGGCCAGTAGAGCCCGTGCCTCGACAGGGTGTAGTGCAGACAGCGATGTTCCCTGAGTTCGTGGGGATGCCGTGGCGTGCCGTGGCGCTCGAGATAGGCGGGCGACGCGTAGAGATGCATCGGCATCTGCATCAACGGTCGCGCGATCAGGCTGGAGTCCTCCAGTTCGCCGATTCGCACGACCAGATCGAAATCCTCGGCCAGCGGATCGACGCGGCGATCCTCCAGTACCAGGTCGAGCGATACGGCCGGATGGGCCGCCTCGAAGGCCTGCAGCGCCGGCATCAAGGAACGCGCGCCGAAATCCACCGGCGCGGACAGGCGCAGACGACCGCGGATCTCGCCGCGCTGCTCGCCGATGCCCGCCTCCAGTTCCTGCAGTTCGTCGAGCAGACGGACCACGGTCGCCAGGTAGCGCTCTCCCTCGGCGGTCAGCTGCAGGCGCCGAGTGGTTCGCACCAGCAGCCGCACGCCCAGCATCTCCTCGAGCCGGGAAACCTGCTTGCTGACCATGGCGTTGGAGACGCCCAGCCGCCGGGCACCGCCGGCGAAACTCCCGGCGTCGATGACCGCGCGGAAGACCTGCATCGCTTGCAGTCGATCCATCCTGCCCCCGTCCTGTGGTGCCAGGCGGCCATTCTACGCAAGCGGCGGCGATCGCGCAGCGGTGATCGCCGCCGTGTCAGGCAACGATGGGGGGAAGTGCCAGCCCTACAGCGGTGACGGGGCCTCGCGAAACTCGGTATACAGCTCCGGATACGCCTCCTGCAGCCGCGCCAGCTCGGCGCCCGCCTGGGCGGGCAGTTCGTCGGCGAGGCGCGCGAGATCGTCCTCGTCGAAGTGCTCGCGGATCAGCGGGAACAGCTCTTCCCGCTCGGCACGCAGATAGGCCCGATGCGCTTCCAGGTAGGACTTGAGGTCGTCGGCGAACTTATCCATTGGCATCACGCCGTCCATCAGGATCATGTCGATATCCTGGGAAAGACGCATCAGCTGCTCATGCAGATGCTGATAGTCATCGGCCAGACGCGTACTCAGTTCGTGGATGCCGGACGCCTTCGCCACCAGCTGATCGCTGCAGATACGTTCGAGGGGGATCGTGAATCCGTTCATGTAGTCGAGAATATAATCCACGACTTCTCGAATCAGGCGGAAGTCAGGACGCTCGCCGTCCGCCAGTGTCTTGTGCTTGAGTTGCAACACATGCAGCAGGCGCGCCATGTTGGCATGGTCCTGACGCAGTTGGGTCAGCATGGGCATGGTGAGTCTCCTGTCCGTGAAGCGCGGAGTCGAGTGACGCCCGTCGCCTTGTCAGCCTAGTGTAGCGTCTGTCGACGACCTTGGCGCCGATACCCGTCTCGACGGTTCGTCACCGCTGTTGCCAGGGTGGACGAAGGCGTCTCCACCCCACCGTCCGAGTCGACGATGTGCGCCGTGGATTACCTCTGCCAGATACCGACAAACGAGCCTCGAACGACATCTCTATCGATGATCGATTGGGTCTGCCTTCAGCGACAGGCTAGAATTTCCTACCCTAGCGGTTTTTTCGATAAACGCTCTACGCCTAACGTCTGAATCGCTGTAGCGAAATGTACCGTTTCGTTGCCGTCAGCCAGCCTGGAAGCCCCATGGACCTATTTGCCGACGACGCCTCCCGAGGCGCCCCCCAGCCGGACAGTGCACCCCTCGCCTACCGCCTGCGTCCGCGCACGCTCGATGACTACATCGGCCAGCAGGCGCTGGTCGGCCCCGGCAAACCGCTGCGACGCATGGCCGAGACCGCCAGCGTGCGCTCGATGATCCTGTGGGGTCCTCCCGGGGTCGGCAAGACCACGCTGGCGGAGATTCTCGCCGAAGCCTCCGGCGCCCGGCTGGAGCAACTGTCGGCGGTGATGGCGGGCGTGAAGGAGATCCGGGCGGCGGTCGAGCGAGCCCGGGAGGGCCAGATGCGCGATCGCCGGACCCTGCTGTTTCTGGACGAAATCCATAGGCTCAACAAGAGCCAACAGGATGCCCTGCTACCCCACGTCGAATCCGGGCTGCTGACGCTGATCGGCGCCACGACCGAAAATCCCTCCTTTGAGGTCAACTCGGCGCTGCTCTCGCGGGCGCGGGTCTATGTACTGAAAGCCCTCGACGAGAGCGAGCTGATCACGGTGCTCAAGCGCGCGCTCGGCAACGAGACACTCGGGCTGGGGCAGCGCAATATCCGCGCCAGCGACGAAACGCTATCGATTCTGGCGAGGGCGGCCTCCGGCGATGCGCGTCGTGCCCTCGGCCTGCTCGAGACCGCCTGCGACTTCGTCAAGAGCGACGAGCACGGCGAGATCCTCGACCGCGACGCCGTGATCGAGGTGATCGGGCACCAGGCGGCGGCATTCGACAAGCAGGGAGAGCACTATTACGACGTGCTGTCGGCCATTCACAAGTCGGTTCGCTCGTCGCGTCCCGATGCCGCGCTACTGTACGTCGCCCAGTTCATCAGTGGCGGTGGCGATCCGCTGGATGTCGTCAGGCGCCTCGCGGCGATCGCCTCGGAGGATGTCGGCAACGCCGATCCGCGCGCGCTGCCGCTGGTGATAGCGGCGTGGGACGCCTATCTGCGGCTGGGCGACTACGAGGGGCAGCGCGCCATCGCCCATGCCGTGATCCACCTGGCGGTCGCCCCGAAAAGCAACCGCATCGATCAGGCCTGGAGTCAGGCCAAGGCGTTCGTCGCCGAACACCCCGACATGGAAGTGCCCATCTATCTGCGCAATGCCCCTACCGAGCTGATGTCTTCGCTGGGTTACGGCGAGGGCTATCGCTACGCCCACAACGAGCCCGACGGCTACCCGGCCGGCCACAGCCATGACTGCTGGCCGTCGAACCTGCCGAAGACACGCTTCTACGCTCCCAGCGACCACGGCCAGGAGAAGCGGTTCCAGCAGATGCAGGCATGGCGCGAGGAGCTGGACCGCCAGGCGGACGGCGGGTCCTGAGAGACATCGCCTGCCGCTAAAGACATTCGCCCCGCCGCGGGTGACCACGACGGGGCGAGTCCAGCGGCGAACGCGGCGTTACGGCGTCGCGGGCGACTGCTCCCGAATCACGTCCGCGCCCTCGGGCGGCTGAAACTGGAACTGGGCCGGATCGATATCGACATTGGTCTGGGCGTTGTCGAAATCGATCGCGGTGCGCTGGCCCGTGCTGTCGGTCATCTGCAGCGCATCGAGTTGCTCGCCGTAGAAGGTCAACTTGAGCTGCTCGAACAGCGTATCGTTGGCCTGCGGCACCAGCGTGAAGGTCTCGCTGGCGCCCTGCTGCTGCCGCGTGACGTCGTAGTTGTCGGCCAGCTCCGAAGCACTCCCGGAGAGCAGCAGCGCCGGCGTATGGGTGACCCGGTCGTCCAGCGGCTGGATCGTGACCTGCTCGAGATCGGGATCGTAGAGCGACACTTCGTCGCCGTCGGAAACGACCAGTTGCCGGTAGGGTTCGTTCACTTCCCAGCGGAAATGCCCCGGACGAGACAGCCACATGTGGCCGCTGGTGTCCTGCAGGCTGGAGCCCGAGGCATCCAGAATCCGCTGCTCGAAATCCGCGGAATAGGTCTTCAGCGGCTCGAGCAGGTGGGTCAGGCGATCGGCGGACGCTTGATCCGCCAGTGCCGACTGCGTCATCAATACCGGCGCCAGCAACAGCGATCCGGCCAGAGCCAACGTCTTCATCTTGCGCATGGAAATTCCTTATCGGGAATCGTCGACCCGAGGTCGGCGATCATGAATCTGGTGAATGCTAGGACAACGAAACGGCCACGGGGTTTACTTCCCCGCGGCCGCTGGCGCGATCAATGCCCGACGGGCGGCGGCGCCAATACTTCCCGGGAGCCGTTGTTGCCCATGGACGAAACGACGCCCGCCTGCTCCATCGCCTCGACCAGTCGAGCCGCCCGGTTGTAGCCGATCTTGAAACGGCGCTGCACGGCGGAGATCGACGCCCGGCGGCTCTCGGTGACGAACTGGACCGCCTCGTCGTAGAGCGCGTCCTGCTCGGCATCGTCGCCATCGCCCCCCCCCTCGGCCTCGAGTCCGGCCAGCGCATCGGCGGAGACGCCGCCGGAGAGAATCTCCTCGATGTACTCGGGCTCGCCACGGCGCTTCCAGTCCTCGACGATGCGGTGGACCTCGTCGTCATCGACGAAGGCGCCGTGGACGCGCTGCGGCATGCCTGCCCCCGCCGGCAGATAGAGCATGTCGCCATGCCCCAGCAGGTTCTCGGCGCCGCCCTGGTCGAGAATGGTGCGGGAGTCGATCTTGGACGAGACCTGGAACGCCATGCGCGTCGGGATGTTGGCCTTGATCAGCCCGGTCACCACGTCGACCGACGGCCGCTGGGTGGCCAGGATCAGGTGAATGCCCGCCGCACGCGCCTTCTGGGCCAGGCGCGCGATCAGCTCCTCGACCTTCTTGCCGACGATCATGAACATGTCGGCAAACTCGTCGATCACCACGACGATGTAAGGCAGCTTCGCCAGCGTCGGCGGCTGCTGGTGCATCTCCCACGGCTGCGGCTCCCATAACGGGTCCTGAACCTGGGCGCCGTGACTCTCGGCTTCATCGAGCTTGGCATTGAAGCCGGCGATGTTACGCACGCCCATCGCCGCCATGAGCTTGTAGCGTCGCTCCATCTCGGCGACACACCAGCGCAATGCGTTGGCCGCCTCCTTCATGTCGGTCACGACCGGTGCCAACAGATGCGGAATGCCGTCGTAGACCGAAAGCTCCAGCATCTTGGGGTCGACCATGATCATCCGGACCTCGTCCGGGGTCGCCTTGAGCAGCATCGACACCAGCATGGTATTGATTCCCACCGACTTGCCGGAGCCGGTGGTGCCGGCAACCAGCAGATGGGGCATCTTGTTGAGGTTGGCGACCACCGGCTTGCCGCCGATATCGTGCCCGAGCGCCAGCGTCACCGGCGATTCGGCATGCTGATAGACATCCGAGTCCAGCACCTGGCGAATGCGAATCATCGCCCGATGCGGGTTGGGGATCTCGATCCCCACGGTCGGCTTGCCGGGAATGATCTCGACCACGCGCACGCTCTTGACCATCAGCGAGCGAGCCAGGTCCTTGGCCAGGTTGCTGATCTTGGAAACCTTCACCCCAGCCGCCGGACGGATTTCGAAACGGGTGATGACCGGCCCCGGCCAGGTCTCCACCACCTCCGCCTTGACGCCATATTCGCGAAGCCGCATCTCGAGCAGTTCGGCCATGTCCTCCAACTGCTCCGGCGAGTAGTTCGGCTGCTCGGGATCGGCGGGCGTGGTCAGGCGAATCGACGGCAGGTTACCGCTCGGCTCCGGCAGATCGTCCATCACCGGGCGCTGGCTCTGCAGATGCTCGACGGTCCACAGCGTCGGTTGATCCTCGGCAGCCGCCCTGGCCTGATCCGCGGTGGCCAGCGGGCCTTCGCCGCTGGGCGCCGCAATCGGAGCGGCCGGTGTCGCCGGATCGGGACGAGCGACGCCGGGCGATGGCGGGACCGGCGGCTGACGCTCCGGCGAAACCGAGCCAGCCACGTCCTCGCGGTCATCGTCGGCGATTTCGAAGCTCGGCTCCTGACGCTGCCGCGAAGCCCACTCGTGGGGTCGCGCCTCGCGATTCGGCGGTGACGATAGCGCCGGGTCCGCCGGAATCTCGCCACTCTCCGCTTCGATATCGCTCCAGTCGACACCGGCGCGCCGGCGCTCCAGCCCTTCCGGTTCGCTCGCGGGCAGGCCCTGGGTTGGCGCATCGGGTTCGTCGTCAGGCCGGGGCGTGGTAGGGCCCCGATCCGGGACCGGATCGTTACGCTCGGCGCGAATTCCCCACTGCTGGACCGGCGCATCGTCATCATGCGCCGAGACGCCGTTGACCGGCGGTTCGGGGCGACGGCCATCGATGTCGCCGCGCGTCGCCGCGTTCGACGGGGCTGCCGTGTCGGCAGCATCAGTTGGCGAGGGCGGAATGTCGCCGGCCGGTGCCTGGAAGGCGTCGGGTATTCGCCGACGTGTGACGTCGGCGCGGAAAGGCGTCCTTTCCGATCGAGCAGCCGATTCGGCCTCCGATTCGGCCTCCGAATCGGCTGGCGTCGCCGCGGCCGTCAATGCCGACGAGGTCGCGGGCGTGACCGCCGAATCGTCGGTTGCCGATATCCGGCCCGGCATCGCCGGGTCGGAAGACGACGGCCGGCTCGGTTCGCCACGCGCTGCCCCCCGGGATGGCGCATCGGCGTCGGCGCCTGGCAGACGTCCCAACGTCGGCTCGCGGGATTCGTCGCGCTGCTGACGAGCGGTGTAGGATGCCTCCGGGCGCTTGGCGGAGGGGGTTCGCGCCGGGACGTCCCAGGGAATATCGGTCCGGCCATCGTGGCGCCACATCGAGGTGTCCTGACGCTCCGAGCCCTCCGCCGCACCGACGACATTTTCCCAGCCCGGCTCCTGGCGCGACTGATACGAACGCTCCAGCTCGTCGTCATCCCACCGTTCCAGGTCGGGCGCCTTGTGCCATGGCAGCCACTTGGCCCACCAGGCGGTCCTGGCAGGCTTTTCTTCCTCTTCCGCCACGGCCGCATCGGGTCGATCGTCAGGGCGAGCGTGGCTGGCCGGCTCGGCCGCAGCCTTGTCGAGCCGCCGGCTCTCCCGCGCCTCACGGCGCTCGCTCGCGCGCGACTTCGTCCAGTGAAACAGCCGATTCAACGAACTGCCGAGTTCGTCCATCACCGTCAACCATGACATGCCGGTGAACAACGTGAAGCCCGACATGAATGCCGCGATGGCGATCAGGGTGGTCCCCCGCACCCCCACCAGGGCGGTCAGTGAATTGGCAATGCCACGCCCGAGAATGCCCCCCGCCTGGTTGGGGAGATCACTGGCGGCACTGTAGAAGTGGAGGTCGCCCAGCGTGGTCGTGCTCATCAGCAACAGCAGCAGCCCGCCGGTGTGGACGGCCAGCGCCATCGGATCCCAGGCTATCTGGACCTGGGTCTGACGCATCAGTCGCCAGGCGCCCAGTCCGAACATGCCCGGCCACCAGAGCGCGCTGGCGCCGAACAGCGAATAGAGCACATCGGACAGCCAGGCGCCGATCTTGCCCATCCAGTTCGAAACCGACTGGTCCGGCCCGCTGTGCGACCATCCCGGATCCGTCGGTGTATAGCTGAACAGCGCCAACAGCAGAAATACGCAGATGGCGAGCAGCAGAATCACGGCGCCCTCGCGAGTCACGCCCTGCAGGCGCATGATCACGTGGCGCGCCTGCTCCCTGGCTTGCGCTTGCGTTGACGAACGACGGCTCTTCTTGGCCGAACTCTTGGCACTCAAATGATCAACCCCCTCGCGCCCGGTCTGGCGTGGCGTAGCGCAGTCAACTGCCTTGCCGCTGGCGGCATTCCATTCCGCTCGCGGCATTGGCGATCAATGACCGAACCCGTGGCGGGTCCGGTGCTTTCAACCCGCCATCATACCGGGGCCCGCGCCGACATCACAGGGGGCGCGGGTTGCATGGGGCGTCGACCGATTCGGCGGCGCCGGATCAAGCCGGCAGCGACTCCTCGGAGGTCGCGTGTCGTGTCAGACCGGTCGCAGGGCCAGAGAGAGCCGGTTCATGCCGGTCGAATGCCTGGCCGTCACGCAGCCGGAACACCGATACGGTCTCTGCCAGCCGTCGGCTCTGCTCGTTCAACTGCTGAGTCGAAGCGCTGGATTGACGAACCAGCGCCGCGTTGCTCTGGGTGGTCTCGTCGATCTGCGAAATGGCCAGGTTGATCTGCTCGATACCGTGGGACTGCTCTTCGGACGCCAGCCGGATCTCGGAGATCAGCGTACTGATGCGCTCGACCTGCGACACGATCTCCGAAACCCGCTGTCCCGCCTCCGCGGCCCGAAGGTTGCCGTTGTCGACCTCGTCGACGGTGCGCCCGATCAGCGCCTTGATCTCCTGCGCCGAGGTCGAGCAGCGTTCCGCCAGGCCCCGCACCTCCTGCGCGACCACGGCGAAGCCCCTGCCATGCTCGCCGGCCCTGGCGGCCTCGACGGACGCATTCAGCGCAAGCAGGTTGGTCTGGAAGGCGATGCCATCGATCACACCGACCACCTCGGATATCTGCTTCGCCATCCCGACGATGCGCTGCATGGCTTCCGACGTGGCTTCGACCGTGCTCTGGGCCTCCCCCGCCGCCAGCACGGTGCGTCGGGTCTGCTCGTCGCTCTCCTGCGCTCGCTGCGTGTTCTGGCGCACGGTCGCGTTGATCTCTTCGGTGCTGGCGGCGGTCTGTTCGAGGCTCGCCGCCTGGGACTCGGTACGCGAGGAGAGTTCGGCATTCCCCGAGGCCAGCTCCTGGGTGTGGCTCTCGGTCTGCACGACCGCGTGACGCACCTGTCCCACGATGCGCTCGAGGCCATCGCCGATACCGTTCATGGCCCCGACCAACTGGCCGATCTCGTCGCGACGACGCGTCTCGATTCGCTGGGACAGATCCCCTTCCGCCAGCGCCTGGGCCAGGCCGACGGCACGATTCATCGGTTTCGTGACCAGCCGCTTGGCGATCCAGTAGAGCGTCAGACTCAACGCCGCCGCCAGCACCAGGGCGATCAGCAGGAAGCGATCGCGCGCGGCGATGACACCGGCTTCGATCTCGTTGACCGACACCGAGCCCACGATGATCCACTGCCACTCGGGATAGCGGGAGTACAGCGCCAGGCGCTGGTCGCCGCTGCCGGAGACATAGCTGATTTCGCCGGAGGCCTGATCGAACAGTGGCGCGAAGGCATCGGCGTCTGCGGAATTCAACAGGTTCTGTCCTTCGAAGGGGCCTCCCGCGATGACCTCGCCCTTGCGATCACCGGCGGCCGAAATCAGCATGGTGTAGCCGGCGCTGCCGATCCCCATCGCACGGATGCGGTTCTGGACCTGACCCATCTCGGCGCTGATGTCGACACCCACGAACAGCGCGCCGACCACCTTGCCGTCGCCATCCTGTATCGGCTGATATTTGGTGATGTAGGAGGTGCCGAAGAGCTTGGCGAGTCCGATATAGGGTTGGTTGGCCATCAGCTTGGCGTAACTCTTGGATTCCCGGTTGAGCAGTGTCCCCATCGCCCTCTCGCCGTTCTGGTCCTTGAGAGAGGTCGCGATGCGCACGAAGTCGTCACCGTCACGCGCGAAGATGGTCGCTGGCGTGCCGGTCTGCGCGCTGAAACGATCGAGCTTCCAGGTGTTGTCGTTGAGCACCTCGAGCCCGTCCCTGAGGGTCGGGGTCTGGCGTCCGGAGACCTCGACGCGCTGATCCGGGCTCAGCGCGAACCGCCCCGAATACTGGTCCGAGAAGATATTGAGGAACCGGTCCGCCTGTTGCTGGAGGCTGTAATCGAACAGCGACAGCATGGCGGAGACCGACTCCTGCTGGGTCTTCAACTCGTGGGTCGTGGCCTCGCGCAGTTGCGATGTGCTTGCCTGGGCCATGGCGAAAGCCAGCCCCATGAGTACGACGACCTGCAATAAGGCGACGATGATGGCCAGTTTGGTGCCGATACTGGCATGGCGAAGACGCTGTCGGAGTGCTGCCATGATTCTTTCCACAATTTGAGGAGTCGTGAATCTATCGGCGCAGGTCGGCAAATTCTTGATGCCACTTTCAGCGAAGAGATGGCGAGAACCATCGCTCCGGTGTTTGATATGCTGTGGACCGCTCTCCCATCAGGTCCCTGCATGCTGCCCTGGCTACCTCCTCACCTCGTCGCCTTTCCACCGGTTTCCCAAGCGCTTGATGAACCGGACGGCCTGCTGGCCGCGGGGGGCGGACTGACACCGGACTGGCTGTTGTGCGCCTACCGCCAGGGCATCTTTCCCTGGTATGCAGAGGGCCAGCCAATCCTGTGGTGGTCTCCCGATCCACGCATGGTGCTCTTCCCCGAAGAGATACGGGTCCGCAGGAGTCTGGCCAAGCGGCTTCGCAATGGTGGCTTCACGGTAACGTTCGACCACGCCTTCGGACGGGTCATCGCCGCCTGCGCGGAGACTCGCGCGGATGCGGAAGGAACCTGGATCGACGACGCCATGCGACAGGCCTATCTCGACCTTCACCGCATGGGGCACGCGCACAGCGTCGAGGTCTGGCAGGCGGAAACACTGGTGGGCGGCCTTTACGGCCTGTCGATCGGTCGCATCTTCTTTGGGGAGTCGATGTTCAGCCGCGTCCCCGACGCCTCGAAAGTCGCCCTGGTACAGCTGGCGCGGCGACTCCAGCATCACGATTTCGCCTTGATCGACTGTCAGATGCACACCCCCCATCTGGCCAGCATGGGTGCCAGAGACATCGCCCGCGAGCGCTTCATCGGCTATCTT
>NZ_CALFQK010000020.1:0-8970 GCF_937921195.1 uncultured Salinicola sp. | reverse complement strand
ATCCGGCGCGCGCAGCGCCAGCAGGGTCAACGCCATGCTGAAGGTGCCGCCCTGGCCCAGACCCAGCACCACGATCCACAGCCATATGCTGCCGATCGGGGCGTAGAGACAGCCCAGCAGCCCGACCAGGGTGAGCGCCATCACCCCGACCAGTACCGCCCGCTGGTCCCGCATGCGGCTGCCGATCCACGGCGCCAGGATCGCCGTGATCACCTGCAGCAGGATCGAGACCGACAGCGCCAGCCCCGCGGTGACCGCCGCCAGCCCGCGATCCTGCAGGATCGTCGGCAGCCAGCCGAACACGATGTACGCCAGCGACGACTGCAACCCCATGAACAGCGACACCTGCCACGCCAGCGGGTCGTGACGCAGGCGCGCACCGCGACGGACGGGCACGCGAACGGGCTTGGTGCCCTTGAGCTGTGGCAGCCACAACAGCGCGGCGATCACCGCCGGCAGCAGCCAGAACGCCAGCGCACCCTGCCAGGCGCCGTGCGAGATACCTTGTGCAGCGTCCTGCCAGCCACTACCGAGCAGCTGACGCAGCGGCTCGGTGGTACCTGCGGCAGCGGAAGCGCCGAGATTGAGCGCCACGGTGTAGAGGCCGGTCATGATGCTGACGCGGCGGGGAAAGTCGCGCTTGACGATGCCCGGCAGCAACACCCCGATGACCCCGATACAGCTCCCGGCGATAGCCGTTCCCAGAAACAATCCCGGCGTGCCGATATAGGGCCGCGCCAGCAGCGCCACCGCCAGCACCACAAGTGCGGCGAACACGCTGCGCTCCGGCCCGATGCGACGCACCAGCCGCGGCGCCAGCGGTGCCGCCAGGCCCAGGAACAGCACCGGCAGGGTGGTCAGGATGCCCTGCCAGCTGGGGGAGAGCGCCAGCGCCTCGGCGATGCTGCCGAGCACCGGCGACACGCTGGTCAGCGCCGGACGAAGGTTGAGCGCCACCAGCAGCAGCGCCACGAGAGTCAGAACGCCCCGGCGGGGCATCGCGGAAGTCGACAAGAGAGCCATCCTTGGAGATCGAAAGATATTGCTTCACGGCGGCAAGCCGAGGACGCAAGGGTAGCCGATCACGGCCAGGACCGGGATGGTTCTACGCCAATGGTCGCGAGAGGGTAGTGATGTCGACTTCAGGAGAGGGGGAGCTCAAAGACGCCTCGGCAAGGAGAGCTTTTCCCATTCATGTACCGAGTTTCCCCGTTTTTCACGGTAGGGGATAGATCGTGACATGCCGTTCCAGATCGGCCGTCTGCTGTTGGTATTGGCGCGGCGTCATGCCCTTCTGCTCGCGGAAGTGGCGATTGAAATTGGAGAGATTGTTGTAGCCGACCTGGAAGCAGATATCGGCAACGGAGTGTTCACCCTCCAGCAGCAGCCGGCAGGCGTGTCCTATGCGAATACGCCTGAGGAAAGCCACGAAGGTGTCGCCGGTGGCGTGCTTGAAGAAGCGCGAAAACGTGGAGGGAGTCATGCCGTACCGCTCGGCCAGCCTCGACATGCGCAGCTCTTCGTGGAAATGGTCGTGGATATAGCGCAGTACGGCATCGACCTGCTCGGAAGAGGTACTCCTGGCATCCAGGCCGTACCCGCGGCCGGCCAGGGTGTGGTACCCGCACTGCGAGAGGCTGCGGAGGATGGTCAGCATGGTCAACAGCCTGCCGGCGTTGTCCTGCTCGCCCATGGTGACCAGCAACTCGCCGCAGCGTGCCGCTTCCTCCCCTTCGAACTCCACACCCAGAGCCGAGTCCTCGATCAGCGTCGACAGGCAGTTGAGCTCCGGGCAGAGCTCCATCATGTGCTCCAGCCATTCGCCCTTGAACTGCAGCACGACATCGCGCCCCTCGATGACCGGCCGTGCCTCGTCGGGGTCGCTGAACCAGGCGTGCGGAATGTTCGGCCCCACCAGTACCAGGTTGCCGGGCCCGAAGCGGCCAATGTAATCGCCCACGAACGCATGCCCCTCCGAGTAACGGATGAGATGCAACTCGTACTCTGGGTGATAATTCCAGCGGGCGATGGGCGCGGGAAAATCATGGCAGTGCCAGTAGAAGCTGAACTTCGGATCCTGGGTGACGCTTTCGAAGACAGGCGCACCAAGACGAGTATCGTTGAGCTGCGCAGCGATCATGAGTTATCGGAGCCTCTTTCTATCAGGCCTGGATGAGGTCTACGCTCTGCCTGAAAAATGCCTGCACTGGTCCTCCTTTCCAGAGCCACTATATATCCTGAAACAGAGCGAAACAGTGGACTTTTATACCTTGGTATCAAGGTAGACTTTGGTCCTGCCAAGCCTATTGGATTGGTAGGACATTTTTTTGTCGCCCCCTAAATAGCGATAAAAAACAATAGTTTGTCACCTGATTCGATAAGGTCTGCAAAAAAGTATCATTGTCTCGAAAATTACAGCCTAGCCGCTTTTCCGGCGCGAGGCGTAGGTTCATTGCCACGCCGATAGCGAGGGTGTGGTCGCCTATCGACCGACTCTCGACCCATGTCAATATCTCCCGGGAAACGCGCCATGAAAGCCAGAGCCCTGGTGCTGGAAAAGCAACGCGAGCTGTCGCTACGCGAGATCGACCTGCCGGACCGACTCGGGCCCGACGATGTTCGCGTCCGCATACACACCGTCGGGATATGCGGCAGCGACGTCCACTACTACACCCATGGCCGGATCGGCCCCTTCGTGGTCCGCGAGCCGATGGTGCTCGGCCATGAAGCGTCCGGTGTGGTCACCGAGGTCGGCGGCAACGTCAGCCACCTGCGGGTAGGCGAGCGGGTGTGCATGGAACCCGGCATTCCCGATCTCACCTCGCGTGCCGCCAGGCTGGGCGTCTACAACGTCGACCCCAGCGTACGCTTCTGGGCCACGCCGCCGGTGCACGGCTGCCTGACCCCGGAAGTCATCCACCCGGCAGCCTTCACCTTCGCGCTGCCCGATTCGGTCTCCTTCGCCGAGGGGGCGATGATCGAGCCGTTCGCCATCGGCATGCAGGCGGTGGTCAAGGCGCGAATGCAACCGGGCGATGTCTGCGTCGTCACCGGCGCCGGGCCGATCGGCCTGATGGTCGCCCTGGCCGCGCTGGCAGGGGGCGCCAGCGAGGTGCTGGTCTCCGATCTGGTCGAGGAGAAACTGGCGATCGCGGCCCGCTACGCCGGCATCACCCCCGTCAACGTCTCGCGTGAGTCTCTGCGGGAAGCCGTCGACAAGCGCTGCGGCGAGGACTGGGGCGCCGACGTGGTGTTCGAGGCCAGCGGCAGCCCCAGGGTCTACGACGACGTGCTGGCCTGCGCCCGGCCCGCCGGCGCGGTTGTGCTGGTCGGCATGCCCGTCGAGCCGGTCACCTTCGACATCGTCTCGGCCCAGGCCAAGGAGCTGCGCATCGAGACGGTGTTCCGCTACGCCAACGTCTACGACCGGGCGATCGGCCTGATCGCCTCGGGCAAGGTCGATCTCAAGCCGCTGATCAGCGAGACCTTCGATTTCGAGCAGAGCATCGCCGCGTTCGAACGCGCCGCGAGCGCGCGACCCGATGACGTCAAGCTGCAGATCACGCTTGACGCCTGACCTCGCCAGCCCAGGAAGCACACTGGACCTGAACCCACCAAGAGGTGAACAACAATGACCCAGTTCAAGCGTCGCGACATACTGAAAGGAATGGGGGGACTCGCCGGCCTGTCGTTGATGGGGGCGGGATCGCTGCGTACGGCCCTGGCCCAGGGCATGGCCAGCGACGAGGCCTGGAAGCAGGCCAGCGGCACCACCATTCAGTTCATCTCCGAGAACACCCCGCCGACCACGGCGATCGCCGCCAACCTGGCGTCGTTCCAGGAGCTCACCGGCATCACCGTCAACATCACCGAGATGCAGCTGGGCGCCCTGGTGCAGAAGGTCGCGCTGGACTTCGGCGCTGGCCGCAGCGCCTTCGACGTGATCTATGCCGACCCCTACCAGGTGCTCGCGCCCTATCACCGCGGCCTGGTGGATCTCAACACCTTCATCAACGACGACCAGCAGCCGGTCGTGCCCAAGGGCATCGAGGATTTCATCCCCTCGCAGCTGGCCGCCGCCGGCCGCTTCGAGGACGAGGAAAGCCTCTATACCCTGCCCTACGACTGCCCGACGATGATCTGGATCTACCGCCGCGACCTGTTCGAGAAATACCACGACCAGATGCAGCAGGATCTCGGCTTCGATCCCATGCCGTCGGACAGCACGACCTGGGAGCAGTACTACCAGATCGCCGCGTGGTTCAGTAACGGCAACGCCAGCGAGGTCAAGTACGGCACCGGCCATCAGGCCCAGCAGTACGACTCGCTGATGTGCGACTTCTCCAATGTGCTGTTCGCCTACGGCGGCAGCTACTTCGCCAACGGCGAGCAGGTCGGCCTGCTCGGCACCGACTCCCCCGGCGCCTGCCAGTTGACCAGCGACGCCTCGCTGGAAGCGGCGCGCTTCTACCAGAAGCTGCTCAAGGTCGCCCACCCCGGCAGCACCAGTTGGGACTGGACCGGTGTCGCCAACGCCTTCCAGAACGGCGAGTTCGCGATGATGCCGGAGTGGCACGAATTCGCCGGCTCGCTGGAAGGTTCGGACCTGAAGGGCAAGGTCGGCTACGCCCCGCTGCCCAAGGGCCCGGCGCGCAGCGCCAACCTGTGGGGCGGCACGGGCATCGGCATCAATGCCAACGCCTCGCCCGAGAAGCAGAAAGCGGCCTGGCTGTTCCTGGTCTGGGCAACCTCGCCGCAGACCCAGCTGATGGGCCTGAAGAGCCAGGTCGGCGGCGGTACCCCGACCCGCCAGTCGGTCTACGACATGCCGGAGGTCAAGGCCGCCAGCACCCCGCCCACCGACATGCCCAACATGCTCACGGCGGACACCATGCTGACCGCCTGGCAGGAGGGTTACATCGGCCTGCGGCCCAAGATTCCCCAGTGGAACGAGGTCGACACGGTGATCTTCACCGAACTCTCCAAGATGCTGGCGGGGCAGATGTCCCCCGAGGAAACCATGCAGAGCGCCAAGCAGCGCATCGACCGCATCGTGGGGGCGTGAGGCATGGCGCTGCTGACCGGAAAACCCTCGGCGCGACGACAGGGATTCGAGCTGGCGATGATGTCGCCAGCCCTTCTCCTGCTCGCCCTGATCACGCTGGTCCCGTTCTTCTCGATCATCTGGATGAGTTTCAACGACGTCAGCCTGATGGGCGGGCTGACCTTCGAGTTCTCGGGTCTCGATAACTGGCAGCGGGTGTTCACGGACCCGGACATCCGCTCCAGCTGGCTGATCAGCCTGTTCTACTTCCTGGCCACGGTGGGCCTGGAGATGGTCCTCGGCACGGTGATGGCGCTGCTGGTCTACAGCTTGACGCGGGGCAGCAACATCATCATTTCGCTGCTGTTGATCCTGATGTTCATCGCCCCGGTGATCGTCGGGCTGCTCGGGCGCTTCATGCTCGACCCCAGCCACGGCCTGTATGCCTGGCTGCTCAATGAAACCGGCCTGTTCGACGGCAATATCCTCGGCAGCGTCGGCCCCGCCATGGTCGCGGTCATCCTCATGGACGTCTGGGAGTGGACCCCGCTGGTGGCGCTGATCGTGCTCGCCGGGCTCGCCTCGGTCCCCGAGGATATCCTGGAAGCGGCCGAGATGGACGGCGCCAAGTATGGCCAGAAATTGCTCTACATCATCCTGCCGTCGATCTCCAACATCCTGCTGGTGGCACTGCTGATCCGCGCCATGGATGCGATCCGTTTCTTCGCGATCATCTTCATCACCACCAACGGGGGGCCGGCGGACTCCACCAAGATCATCCCCATCCGGCTCTACGACATCGCCTTCCGCTTCTTCGACCTGGGCTATGCCGCCGCCGTGGGCATCACCATGCTGGCGTTCTCGATCCTGGTCGCCAATGCGTTCATGAAGCTGCTCAAACGCCAGGAGAAGCGCTCATGACCGCTCCCAAGCGCTGGGTCTCACTCACCGTCAAGATCGTCCTGCTGACGCTACTGCTGCTGTGGACGCTGGTGCCGATCGTGTGGATGGTGCTCTCCTCGTTCAAGCCGAACAGTGTCATCACGGCCAACACGCCACGGGTCTTCTTCACGCCCACCCTGGAGCACTACGCCTCGCTGTTCAGCGGCGGTAACAGCCTCTGGCCCTACCTGATGAACAGCTTGTTGATCGCCGGGGCCTCGACGCTGATCGCCGTGGTGCTCGGCTGCATGGCGGGTTTCGGGCTGTCGCGGATCCGGATCAAGGGCAAGCAGCACCTGGCGTTCTGGATCATCAGCACCCGCATGGCGCCGATCGCGGCGGTGATCGTGCCGCTGTACCTGCTGTTCCGCTATCTCTACCTGCTGGATACCCACGTCGGCCTGATCGTCGCCTACCTGAGCTTCAACCTGCCCTTCGCCATCTGGCTGATGACCGCCTTCTTCGACGACCTGCCGCCCGACCTGGAAGAGGCGGCGATGATCGACGGTGCCACCAAGTTCCAGGCGTTCCGCTACGTGGTGCTGCCGCTGATGACCCCCGGGCTGGTGACCACCGCCATCCTGTGCTTCATCTTCGCCTGGAACGATTACGCCTTCGCCCAGACCTTTTCCGGGCCTAGCACCCAGACCATCCCCATCGCCGCGGCACAGCTGCTGACCCAGACCGGTATCGACTGGGGCAAGCTGCTGGCGATCGGCACCATCGTGGTCTGCCCGATGGCGATCGCCGGGCTGCTGGTCAAGCGCTGGCTGGTCCAGGGGCTGACCATGGGCGCCGTGAAATGACGCGCCGGCAGGCGATTTCACACTGCAGCAGAGGGAGGAGACCAGCATGAACGTGATGTCGCAGTTCGACCTGAGCGGCAAGGTCGCCGTGGTCACCGGTGGCAACGGCGGGCTCGGCGAGGCGTTCGCCCACGCCCTGGCCGAGGCTGGCGCGAAGATCGCCATCGCCGCCCGCGGACACGCCCGCAGCCTCGAGGTGGTCAAGGCCCTGGAGGATGCCGGGCACCGCGCCATGGCGGTGGAGGTCGACATTACCCAACCCGAGGCGGCGGACGCCCTGCTCGACGAGGTCGAGGCCGGCCTCGGCCCGGTCGATATCTTCCTCAACAACGCCGGCGCCTGCCAGCATGCGCCGGCACTGGAGGTCACCCCCGAACGCTGGCGCGACATCTTCGACATCAACGTCCACGGGCTGTGGTACTGCGCCCAGGCCGCCGGCCGGCGGATGCAGTCGCGTGGCGGCGTGATCATCAACATCGGCTCGATCTCGGCGATGATCGTCAACCGCCCACAGATGCAGCCCGCCTACAACGCCTCCAAGGCCGCCGTGCACCAGCTGACCAAGTCGCTGGCCGCCGAATGGGCGCCCTACGGCATCCGCGTCAACGCGCTGGCCCCCGGCTACGTCAAGACCGCGATGGCGCCGGTCGACGATCCCCGCTTCAAGCCGCGCTGGATCGACGACGCGCCCATGCAGCGCGCCGCTACTCCTGAAGAACTCGGCCCCACCATCGTCTACATGGCCAGCAACGCCTCGAGCTTCATGACCGGCTCCATCGTCGTGGTGGATGGCGGCTACACCCTCTGGTAGCGGATTCGCATGATCCCCCGCGGGCCGGCGCTGCGCTTCCAGAGCGAGGCGCTCTACCGGCACATGCGCGTCGCGGACGACATCTCTCCACTCGCGCGAGCCCACTGCGCCTTGGAAGGGGCGCCTTGGAAGGTGCACCTACCTTTCCTCGCCGCTGTCGTGCCGTTCCCAGCCATACCGCCGGCGCATGCACCACCACGCAACGGCATTGGGAAGCGCTTCACATCAGCGATAACGTAGCGCCACGGGTCGCGTCGCAATGGGCGGTGCGGCCTTCCCATTCCGCTGCGAAGACGATACCCACCATGATGGCAACACCGGATCTCGGTACCGACGCCGACGCGATCCCCACCCGTGAAGAGAAGGACCTGCTGGGCGTGATGCCCGTGCCCCGGAGCGCCTACTACGGCATCCAGACCCAGCGCGCGGTGGAGAACTTCCACCTCAGCGGCGTACCCCTGGCGCACTACCCCAAGCTGGTGATCGCGCTGGCCATGGTCAAGCAGGCCGCGGCGGAGGCCAATCATGAGCTGGGCTACCTGGACGCCACCCGGCTGGAGGCGATCCGCCACGGCTGTCAGGCGCTGGTCGCGGGCGAGCACCACGATCAGTTCGTGGTCGACATGATCCAGGGCGGGGCCGGCACCTCGACCAACATGAACGCCAACGAGGTGATCGCCAATCTGGCACTCGAACATCTCGGCCACGCCAAGGGCGACTACGCGCACCTGCACCCCAACAACCACGTCAACATGGCGCAGTCGACCAACGACGCCTATCCGACGGCGATTCGCCTCGGCCTGCTGCTCGGCCACGACGACCTGCTGACCAGCCTGGCGCGCCTGCGCGATGCGATGGCCGACAAGGGCGAGGCCTTCGCCAGCGTGTTGAAGATGGGCCGCACCCAGCTGCAGGATGCGGTGCCGATGACGCTGGGCCAGGAGTTCAACGCCTTCGCCACCACCCTGGGCGAGGATCTGGGTCACCTGGAGGCGCAGATTCCGCGCCTGCTGTGCGAGGTCAACCTGGGCGGCACCGCCATCGGCACCGGGATCAACTCCGACCCGCGCTACCAGCGTCTGGCGGTGGAGCGTCTCGGCGCCATCAGCGGTCAGCCGCTGGTGCCGGCCAAGGATCTGATCGAGGCCACCTCCGACATGGGCGCCTTCGTGCTCTTCTCCGGCATGCTCAAGCGCCTGGCGGTGAAGCTCTCCAAGATCTGCAACGACCTGCGCCTGCTCTCCAGCGGCCCGCGTGCCGGCTTCAACGAGATCAACCTGCCGCCGCGCCAGCCCGGCAGCTCGATCATGCCCGGCAAGGTCAATCCGGTGATCCCCGAGGCGGTCAACCAGGTGGCGTTCGAGGTG